>JBBRXQ010000005.1:0-21627 GCA_038238515.1 Sphingomonadales bacterium
CCCAGCCAGCTCAGATAATCGGCTGTCGCGGCAAGCCCTGCGAGAAGCTCGGTCTGCGGGGTGCCGTGTTCGTATTTCTCGGGAAGTTCATCGCTGGCGCAGCGAACTTTGTAGGCAACCATGCGTTCCAAAATGCTTTCGCGACCCCAAAGCACGCCCAAATGTGGGCCAAAGAATTTGTAAGACGAGCAGGCCAGAAAATCGCAATCGAGATCCTGCACATCGGGCAAATGGTGCGGCGTCATTTGCACAGCATCGACATAGGCCATCGCACCAAATTCATGAACTACACTGACCAGAGCTTTGATATTGTTGATTGATCCAGTCATATTGCTGGCATAATTCATCGCAACCAGCCGGGTCCGCTCGTTCATCACCGCGCGCAACGCCTCGGGCTCGATTTGCCAGCTCTCAGTGCTGAACGGGACCCAACGCACCGTCAGCCCGCGATCCTGCGCCATCAATAGCCACGGCGCGACATCTCCTTCATGATCCATCCGGGTCAGCACGATCTCATCGCCCGGCTGGCACAATCGCCCAATCGAGCGCGAGATATGCAGCGTCAGCGCGGTCATGCTTGCGCCGATGATGATCCCGCGCGCCGACGGCGCGCCGACAATATCGGCCCCCGCCTGATGCGCCGCATCCCAAATATCCATTGCGCGGCGCGAGCCGGAAAAGCGGCCGCCCAAATTGCACGCCGCATGGATCATCGCATCCGCCACCGCATCAACGACCATTTGCGACACTTGCGTGCCCGCTGCATTGTCCAGAAACACTGGGGGAACCGCCGGGCCGCTGATCGCAGGGAATTTCGCGCGCACAAGATCAATCGGATAGGCGGACATGGCAGCTCCTCGGCTAGCTCGGCGCGCAAAGAAGGCGCATCGCCGAAGTCTACAAGCTATAGTGTGATTTGCAATTGTCGGCGGATTACCGGGAACTTTCACCAAGCCATTCATAAAACCGCCCGCCTGCGCTAAAGGGCTGTATCGGGCGAGCGATGCTGCTGCTGGCGCACGGGGGACAGAGTGAAGAAAACACAGATTGTGGTGGTTGGCGGCGGCGCTGGCGGGCTCGAGCTGGTGACCCGGCTGGGCCGAAAGTTTGGCCGAAAAAACCACGATATCATTCTTGTTGAGCGCAATCGCACGCATATCTGGAAGCCGCTACTGCATGAAGTGGCGGCAGGATCGCTCGATGCCAATCTCGATGAAGTTGGTTATCGCAGCCATTGCCACCGCTGGGGCTACCGCTATTTTCTGGGCTCGCTGCAATCGATAGACCGCGCGGCGGGCGAAGTCGTGATCGCGCCGCGCATTGACGAGGATGGCAGTGAACTCATCGGCCAGCACCGCATCCGCTATGACTATCTGGTCATCGCCACCGGCTCTGTAACAAATGATTTTGGCACCAAGGGCGCGCGCGAAAACTGCGTTTTCCTTGATGATCGCGTGTCGGCAGACCGCTTTCGCTACAAGTTGCTCGATCATTGCCTGCGCGTGTCGCGCGCGATGACCACCGATGCCTCGGCCAATGCCATGGTACGCGTGGCCATCGTCGGCGCGGGCGCAACGGGCGTGGAGCTGGCGGCAGAGCTTTACAATGCGGCCTCAGCGCTTGGCTATTACGGCCTCGAAGTGTTCGACGAAAAACGGCTGGAGGTCTCGCTGGTTGAGGCGGGTCCCCGCATCCTCCCCGCCCTGCCTGAAAAACTGGCGGCAGCCGCGCACGGCGAGCTTGAGGCGCTGGGGGTCCGGGTCCTCACCAATACCCGCGTGACCGAGGTGACCAAGGGCAGCATCTTAACCACGGGCGAGCCAATCCATGCCGATCTGATGGTGTGGGCGGCGGGCGTGCGCGGTGCCGATTTCATGGCAGACATCGGCGGGCTGGAAACCACGCCAAACCACCAGCTGATTGTTCGCCCAACTCTGCAAACCACGCGCGACGACCGCATCTATGCGCTCGGCGATTGCGCGCAATGCCGCCTCGAAGGGTCTGATCGCCCGGTGCCACCGCGCGCGCAGGCGGCGCATCAAATGGCCACCACGGTGTATGAAAACCTGCTGCGCGCGATGGCGGGCAAACCGCAGCGCCCATTCGTCTACCGCGATCACGGCAGCCTCGTCTCGCTCAGCCGCTATTCCACCGTGGGCAGCCTGATGGGCAATCTGGTCGGCGGGCGCATGGCCATCGAGGGGCGGCTGGCGCGGCTGGTCTATGCCTCGCTATATCGGATGCACCTGATCGCGATCCACGGCTGGATCAAAGGCATGGCGCTCATTCTGGTCGGCCATGTCAACCAGATCGTGCGGCCAAAGCTCAAGCTTCATTGAGGTTATCTCAAACTCGGTTGTTGCGCCGCAATGTCGTGCCCGCTTTCCATGATACGCCCACCTCGTGCCAATAAGCGGCGATCTTTTCCTGCGGGGCGATGTCGAGCAATTCCTCCACCGGCGAATCAAACAGCGACAGATCAAAATCGCCGGTGAAGCAGCGGCCGAAATCGACGTCGTAGGACGACATAGTCACCACTTCGTCGAGGCTTTGCGTGCCATCGGTTTCAATCGAAGGCATCCAGCGATTGTGCGCCATCGGCAGGCCATTGACAAAGCCGGGGGTGGCCGCCGGGCCGGTGATGGTGAAGCGCCCTTCGGCCAGCCGCCGGTCATTCGCCGCCAGCGTCACGCCAAATGTGCCGCCCACCTCAAGCCTCGGCCCAGCTTTGCCAACCACCACCGGGCGGCTCATGTGGATCGAGCCCAGCTTTTTGGGATAGCCCTGATGCTGCCCGCGCAGCACCGCAAATTCCTTGTCTACCCAGATATAGATGCAGCGCGAATAGTGCTTGCCCTCAAATTTGCAGCGCACAACGAAGAACATCTCTTTGTATTGCACGCGCACCGGATCAAGGATGTGGCCGGGCACATCGCTCACGCTTTGCCAATCCGCCCAAATCGCCGCGACCGCGCCGGGATCTTCGTCCGCCGGTTCAAACCCATCGGGCAGCAGCGCAGCGATTTTGGCGGCATCGGTGCGGTATTCCAGCGTGATCAGTTCGCCCGAATAATGCCACGGCACCGGCGGCACGATTGATGCTTTGCCGCTGGGGGTGCGCGGGTAAAACAGGCCCTTGAGCTCAGACATGACGGCTCCATCCATAAGGTTTCATGCCATCTAGCGCCAACACTGCCCGCGCAACTTGGCCGCTGCGGCCAATCGGCGCTATGGTGCGCGGCGCTAAGCGCTCTGCAGCAAGGGAGCCCACCATGACCACCGAATATCGCCGCATTCTCCTCGAAGGTTATCCGATCCTGATGGTGCGCGAGGGCGATCTGCTGGTGGCGCGCGATGGGCGCAGCATCGACATTGCCGAGGCGGTGCATCTGCCCCCCTGTAACCCTTCCAAAATCATCTGCGTCCACCTCAATTATGAGAGCCGGGTGAAAGAATTCATCACCAAGCTGCCCCCCGCGCCCACCTATTTCCACAAACCAGTGTCCGCGCTCAACACGCACGGCGGCGATGTCGTGCGGCCAGAGCGGTGCCTCTATCTCAATTATGAGGGCGAGATCGCCATCGTCATCGGCAAAACCTGCCGCAACATTGCGCCGGATGACGCCGGCGATTACATCGCTGGTTATGCAGTTTCCAACGACTATGGCCTGCATGATTTCCGCGACACCGATTCAGGCTCGATGCTGCGGGTCAAGGGATCAGACACACTGTGCCCCATCGGCCCCGGCCTCGTCACCGGCTGGGATTTTAAGAACAAATGGATCCGCACCTCGGTAAACGGCGAAGTGCGGCAGCAGGGCAGTACGGCGGAAATGAAGTGGGACATGCACTATCTCGTCGCCGATATTGCGCGCACGATCACGCTGGAACCGGGCGATGTGCTGCTTTCGGGCACCCCTGCAAACAGCCGCCCGGTCCAGCCCGGCGATCTTGTCGAGGTGGAAGTCGAGGGGCTGGGCAAATTGTCCAACCGCATTGTTGCGGGGCCAACCCCGATCCGCGACGATTGCGGCGCGCAGCCGACCGCAAGCGAGGAAGTCATCTCCACCGCGATGGGCGGCGACTGGGAATTTCGCGGCATCCGCGCAGCCGGCGGCCAAGGCGCGCAATTTTATGAATCAGCGCTGGAGCCCAAGTAATACGCTTAGGCCCCCGCGGCCGCCATCCACAATGTCCACCCGCTTAGGATCAGCATGATCAGCCAGGTCGAGATCACCCCGAACGAGCGCGGCAGCGGGGGCTTGGTGTTCACCGGCACATAAAGCCCGACGATATGCGCCGCGCGCGCCGCCACAAACAGAGCGCCGATGGCGACCAGGCCGGTGTGCGATGCGTGCGACAGCTCCAGAAACGCCATCATCAGGATCACAATCGGCGCATGTTCGGCCAGATTGCCATGCGCGCGGCTGGCGCTAACCAGCTTGTTATCGCCTTTGTCGCCAAATGCCGCACCGATGCGCACCCGGTGGCGCACAGTATCAATCGCGGTGATGAGCAGCATCAGCGCGCAGATCGCCGCAACAACGGCGCTCACTGGCAAGATCATTTGGATGTCCCCATTGGTTTGCTCACGCGCACAGACCAGCCGGGGCCGGAGCCGATGCGGAAATCGCGGGCATAATTGCCCTGATTGAGCGCCACCGAAACCGCGAGCAAGCTGTTGATATAGACCAATGGCTTGCCCAGCGGCACATCGCCGAATGTGCGCGTGAATGGCGCAATCACGCTGCCCGCCGGTTTGCCATCGCGGAGGAATTCCACCTTCACCATTTGGCCCTCTTTAAACCCGGCCTCTGCAAACATCGTGGCCGGAATATTGCTCCAAACATTGCCAAATTGCACATCGAGCGCGGGGATCATGCCAAGCAGCGCATCGCCCACGCGCGCAGGGCGCTGATAAGGGAGGCGGACAAGATTTGCAGTCGGCACCACTGGCCCAACTTGGCTGAAATTGATCAAGCCAGCCGCCAGCCGCGCGCCGGTATAGCCAAACACATCGCGGCCATGAAACGTATTGCTCGCCTCAGAACCCTTCAGCCGGTTGGTCGTTTCATCGATCATCCGCACTTCGTCGATGCCCTCAACCTCATCGATCAGCGTGTAAAGCCCATTGTCCGGCCCCACATAAATATGCCCGGCGCGGGTATGCGCCGCGATAGAAAGCCGCGCGGTGCCCACGCCCGGATCGACCACGGTGACAAACACCGTGCCTTTCGGCCAATAAGGGGCAACCTGATAAAGCCGATAAGCCCCATCCCAAATGCCCGAAATCTGATGGCTAAGATCGCTAATCAGCAAATCGGGCGACACGCCGTAAGCCACGCCCTTCATCTCCGAAACCGCGCCATCGGTAACCCCGAAATCGGTCATCATCACCAGCGGCGCGCGGACAGGAATAGGCGCAGCCGCAGCCGCTGGAACAGCGGCAGCAGTGGGCGGCCAAGATTGCTGCGCGGGCTGCGGCCAAGACTGATCGGCCATCGCCGGGGCGGCGCATAGCCCCAAGACCGAGAGCGAGACCGCGAGCGTTGCGCCAGCGCCGAAAATCATCTGTTTCATGTTGCCTCCCTCTCGCGCCATCACCCCATGCCGCGTTGCGATTACATCTGCAGTGCATATTCGCAGAATCACGCGCCTTCGCGCAAGGGGGTGCCTCAAATTGCCACCAGACATCTGCCTGATCGGGCGCTGTTCTTGGCGGAGGCGCTCTGCAATAGCATATAGATGAATGCTCAAAACCTGATCCTGATCCTCGGCGATCAACTGACCCCCGCGATGTCCTCGCTCAGCGGCGCAGACCAAGCGGCATCGGTGATACTGATATGCGAAGTGGCCGATGAAGCCACCTATGTCCGCCACCACCAAAAGAAAATCGCGTTCCTGTTCAGCGCGATGCGCCACTTTGCTGAGGAGCTACGGCAGGCGGGCTGGACTGTGGACTATGTCCGGCTCGATGATCCGGCCAACACTGGCTCGTTTCGCGGCGAAGTTGCGCGCGCCTGCCAGCGGCACGGCACAGCCTCGATCACCGTCACCGCGCCGGGCGAATGGCGCGTGCTCGCCGATATGCAAAGCTGGCCCGAAGCGCTCACCATCATTCCCGATACGCGCTTCCTGAGCAGCACAGACGAATTCGCCGCATGGGCAGAGGGCCGCAAATCGCTGCGGATGGAATATTTCTACCGCGACATGCGCCGCAAAACGGGCCTGCTCATGAACGGCGATCAGCCCGAGGGCGGCCAGTGGAATTTTGATCACGACAACCGCAAACCCGCCAAGGGCGAGCAAGACTTTGCCGACGTGCCCAGATTCCCGCCAGACCCCATCACGCAAGATGTGCTCGCGCTGGTGGCCGCCCGTTTCGGCAATCATTTCGGCGACCTAAAGCCGTTCTGGTTTGCCACCACGCGCGCTGATGCCCGCGCGGCGCTGGTGCATTTCATCGCCGCCGAGCTGCCTCGCTTTGGCGATTTTCAGGACGCCATGTTGCTCAAAGAAAAGTTTCTCAGCCACGCGGTGATTGGGCTTTATATCAATTGCGGGCTGCTGGATGCGCTGGCCGTCTGCCGCGCGGTGGAGGCGGCGTATCGCGCCGGGCGCGTGCCGATCAATGCGGCGGAAGGCTTCATCCGCCAGATCATCGGCTGGCGCGAATATGTGCGCGGCATCTATTGGCTGAAAATGCCTGAATACGCCGCCAACAACGCGCTGGAAGCCACCCGGCCCCTCCCCGATTTCTATTGGACCGGCGACACGAAAATGGCCTGCGTGCGCGCCTGCGTGGTGCAAACGCGCGAGGAAGCCTATGCGCATCACATCCAGCGGCTCATGGTCACGGGCAATTTTGCGCTGCTTGCGGGCATCGATCCGCATGAAGTCCACGAATGGTATCTGGCGGTCTATGCCGATGCCTATGAATGGGTTGAGCTGCCCAACACCATGGGGATGAGCCAGTTCGCCGATGGCGGCGTGCTGGCTTCGAAGCCCTATGCGGCCAGCGGCGCCTATATCGATCGCATGTCGGATTATTGCAAAAGCTGCTCTTACGATGTGAAGGCGAAAAATGGCCTCAAGGCCTGCCCGTTCAACTATCTTTACTGGGACTTTCTCGTCCGCCACGATGCGCGGCTGCGCGGCAATCCCCGCATGGCGCAGATGTACCGCACCTATGACAAGCTCAGCGATGAACGCAAAACAGCGATTGCGGACGATAGCGCGCGGTTCTTGAAAAGTTTCTAACGCGCAGTGTTAGCGCCCATCCCCCGGCATTTGTCAGAGCAATATTTCACCCCGTCCCAATCACGCTCCCATTTCTTGCGCCAAACGAATGGGCGCTGGCAGGCAAGGCAGATCTTGCTAGGCAGCTCAGATTTTTTGCGCATCTTGGGCATATCAAAAATCCAGCGTGAGCTGCGGCGCATCGGGCGCAGGCTTAACCTTCGCCTTGGCTTTCACCAACGCACGCGCCTTGGCCCCGCGCCGCGCCACCGGGCCAGCGCGCGAGCCGTGCTTCACATAAACGCCCCGCGCCTCCGCGCGAGCCTCCGCAGTGGCGCGAAGGGCGAAAATTTCGTCCCTCGCATACTTTGACGCCGCTTTGTGATCCACCCTTGGTGCCGGATACGCAGGGCACAACGCCGCGCGCGTGTTGCTATCCAAGCGCCACGGCTCATGCACCAGTCCGCCCGAAACTTGCGCCAGTTCAGGCACCCACGCGCGGATAAAATCGCCGCTGGGGTCTTGATCGTGGCCCTGTTTCAGCGGCGAATAAATGCGCACCGTGTTGATCCCGGTCTCGCCCGATTGCATCTGGCACTGTGACCAGTGAATCCCCGGCTCATAATCAACAAACTTGCGCGCGAGCACCTGCCCCGCCTCTTGCCACGGCAGCCACAAGTCATAGCTCGCAAACGACATGAGCATCGCGCGCATGCGAAAATTGATCCAGCCATGCGCATTCAAATACCGCATCGCCGCATCGATAAACGGATAGCCGGTGCGCCCCTCGCTCCACGCCGCCATATCATCCGCATTGGCCGGGCGAGGCCGCATGCCGATGTAGATGCGCGCAAAAGGCTCCCACTCGATCTCGGGTTCACTCTCAAGCTTTTGAATAAAATGGCAATGCCAGTGCAGCCGCGCGGCGAACGAACGGATTGATCGCGCCCACACGCTATGGCCCGGCGGCCGCTCTATCGCCAATTCCGATGCGCGCTGCTCCGCCGCCTGATGCGCCTCGCGGATCGAAACCGCGCCATAGGCCAGATAAGGCGAAAGCCGCGAGCAAGCCTGCTCAGCCGAAACCGGCGACGACATTTCGCGCGTATAATGCTCGCCCCGCTCGTGCAAAAAGCTGTTTAGCATGGCCAGCCCCGACGCGCGGCCCGGCGGCTGCAGATGGAGTAGGCCATCATCTGCAAGGCCCAGATCGGCGCATGTCGGCAGAGGATCGCTCGGCCCCGCCTCCGCCCATTGGGCACGCGGCACTGGCAAAGCGGGCTGATGCATCATTGCATCCCAGCGCCTTGCCCACCGGTTCCGGTCCTGCCCGCGCCCGCGCGTCACGCCAAACTGCCGCCGCTCGGCCCACGGGATTGCATAAACGCCGGCCCAGCTCTTCACCTCCAGATCGCGCGCGAAGGTCCAGCCGTTGCCGGTCTCCTCGTGCGACCACAGATCGAACGTGCCAATCTCGCTGCGCAGCGCTTCGAACACATCGCAGGCCGCGCCGCTGCGAATAATCAGCCGCCCGCCCTGCCCGGCGATCTCGATGCCCAGCTCGGCAATGCAGCCGCGCCAAAATTGCCACTGCCGCGCCGAAGTATCGGGCAATTGCCAATAATCTGGCTCCACAATTACCAGCGGCAGCACCGGCCCACGCGCGGCCGCCTCAGCCAGCACAGCATGATCCGCCAGCCGCAAATCGCGTTTAAACCAGACCAGCTGGACGGTCATCCGGTGATGAGGCCTGGAATCTTGTCCTTAAACGCGAAGAAGCCCTTGGCCGCATGGGGCCAGGCTGCACTGTCCCAAGCGCGGCGCACCTGAACCAGAGCAATCCCCTCTGCCGCCAGCGCGGGCGTAATCGCGCGCAAGTGGTCGCTCACAGGGCCAACCGGCGCATAAGGCGTCACAATCGCCTCCAATTCATGTTCCTTGGCCCAAGCGATCAGGCTATCGGCATCCAGTGATGCGAGCATCACCCCGGGGGTTCTGGACGATGTGGCGTTTCTGGCCAGCCCGTCTGCCAGCGCGGCGCTGGTAAACGCGCTGACGGCTGGCGATCGGCTGGGAATCAATCCGCCAGCAGCCACAGCAGCTATGCCCAAATCGTCCAGCTTCAGGCTTTCGGGATTGAGGTCTTCTTCAGTCAGAAGCAGCCCGCATGCCCCGCCCGGCAACGCTGGCACTGAGGGGATCGGCGCAGCAGCAATCGGCGCTTCGGGCGCAGGCCCCGCGCTATGCGCAAATGGCGCGGGGTTAAACCGGCCGCCGGTAAACTTGGCGATATTGTCCGCCATCGCCAGATAGGTTTTGCCAGCGGTCTGCAACCCCGCCACCCAGCGCCAAGACAGCGTATTCGAAGCGGGATCACCATCGAGCAGATAATGGTAGAAAAAATCAGCCCCCAATTGCCACGGCAGGCCAAGCGTGAAAATCCACAGGCTGGCAAACCACATTCGCGCATGATTGTGCAGGTATCCCGTTTCGCGCAATTCATCCGCCCACGCATCAAAGCAGACGATGCCCGTTTCGCCCGCGCACGCCGTGTGATAGGCCCTGATGCGCGGGAGCCGGGCGAGATCAGCCTGATATTGCGCCCACACTGAGGGCCGCATTTCCAGCCAGCCCTTCCAATATGTCCGCCAGCAAACCTCCTGAACAAACTTTTCCGCATCGGCAAAGCGGTGCCGCGCCAGCACGCGCGCGATCACTTCATGCTCGGTGATCAGCCGATGCCGCACATAGGGCGAGAGCATCGAGATATTGGCGCGATTATCCGGCCCATGATCGAAATTGCGCTGTTCGGCATAGCGCCGCCCGGCTTGCGGCAAAAATGCTTCCAGCGCGGCAAGGCCCGCCGCGCGCGTTGGTTTGAATGTATGACTCATCACGGCCGGATAACAGCGTTTAGCCGGCGATAACAGCAGACAGTGGGGGCACTTTAAACCGCGCCCATATGCTTTTCCAGATAGCGCCGGATATCAAGACTATCGTCCTCCATCGGCGCATAATAGCCATGCTGATGGGGCCGCTGCGCCATCCCTTTCTGCACACGCTCGCACACCGCCCAATCCTGACGGTTGGTAATGTCCCAAAAATCTGCTGCATCCTCCGGCGCAAAATTGGGCTTGGCGGCTTCGGCGGGGTCAAACAGAAACCGGCATTCCACCCGCGTCCGCACCGGGCTGAGCGGCCACAGCAGGAAAGCCGCGCCATGTTCCGCCGCCATCGATAGCATCAGATTGGGATAAATCAGCTCGCCCTTGTGGCGCACCAATTCATGTTCATCCAGCCCGGCAAACGGCGCACGGCTGGTGGTTCCCGAAAAGGTGAAAGTCCACGCGCCCTCGCGGTGCGGAATGCCGTTTTCCCAATCGAGATCGAAACCGCCGCCTTTGCGGAACAGCGGCACCACCTCGCACAATTCGGGATGTACGCCGCCGCAATGATAACACTCGTTGTAGTTCTCGGCGATCAGCTTCCAGTTTGCATCGACCTCATAGGTGATGGTGCGCGCGGTGACGAGCCGGTCCAGCGGATAGTTGGCCAAGCGGCGCGGCGCGGGGCCGATATCCGCCTCAGCCAGTTCGCGGCCCAGTTCCCCTCCCAACTCTTCGCCCGGTTGCGGGGCCAGCTTGAGGAAATAGAACCCGCCCCAGCGTGCGATGCCCACGGGATAGAGCGACATCTGCGCCGGATCGAAACCTTCGGTGCGCGCCACATGCGGCGCATTGATAAGCTTGCCATCGAGCCCGTACGCCCACTGGTGATAAGGGCAGCGGATGAACTGGCGGTCGATCCCGCCGTTCAGCGTCAGGCCCCACTTGGCATCACTCCCGCAAAGCTGCGATCCCCGGTGGCGGCACACATTGTAATGCGCCCGCAACGCGCCGTCGGCCAGCCGCGCCACGATCACGCTCTGGCCCATCAGCTCGATCACAATCGCGCCGCCCGCAGCCACATCCTCCTCGCGGCCCGCGCAAAACCAGTTCGGCGCAAACAGTTCGTCACGCTCGCGCGCAAACCACGCCGGATCGGCATACGTGCTGCTCGGCAGAGACTTCTGCAGCGGCGGCAACATGCCTTCGTCGCTCTCCGTCACAATACGCTCCTGATGATTCTGCTCAAACTTGACCGTACTGTTATGTCTGAATAGGCCGTATCAGCAAGCCAGCACCGCGTTGCATGGCACAAAAAGGGGCACCGCGTGGACGCAGATCGCACCAGCTATGACGCCATCGTCGTCGGCGCCGGTCACAATGGCCTCACGGCGGCGGGCTATCTCGCCAAGTCGGGCCTCAGCGTTTTGGTGCTGGAGCGCCGCGCGATTGTCGGCGGCGCGGCGGTAACCGAGGAAGTCGCGCCCGGCTGCCGCGTGTCGTCATGCTCTTATATCGCCAGCATGCTCACCCCGCAGGTGATCCGCGATCTCAATCTGGCGCGCCACGGCCTCAAAATGCTGGCAAGCGATCCGGCGCTCAGCATCGTGGCAGGGGACGGCACGGCTCTCAGGCTCTGGGCCGATCCGCACCGCACCGCCAGCGAACTCGCGCGGTTTTCGGCCAAGGATGGCGAGACCTATCTGCGCGTCGATGCCGAACTGCGGCGGCTCGCGCGCTATCTCCAGCCGTTTTTCCTTGAGCCACCGCCACATATAAACGCCACCGGCATGGCCCGCATCCGCGAGCTGTGGCGCATGGCGCGGCGGTTTTGGGGGATCACCGGCCCCGAGGCGACCGCGCTGCTCCAGTTCATGACCGGATCGCTCGCAGAATTTCTAAACCGCCATTTCGAGAGCAATGAGGCCAAGCGGCTGTTTCTGGCGAACAACGTCTATGGCAAGCACGGCGGGCCCTATGATGCGGGCTCCACGCTGGGCCTGTTGTTTCATTTGCTCGCGGGCGGCGATCATGATGCGCAAGGTTTCAGCGGGCATGTGATCGGCGGCATGGGGGGGATCACGCAGGCGATGGCCGCCTCGGTGCGCGCACTCGGCGGCACAATCCTGACAGAGGCCCCGGTGCAGCGCATCCGCATCGCAAATGGCCGCGCGGTCGGCGTCACGCTGGCCGACGGGCGCATGTTCGCGGCTCCGCTGGTGCTCTCGAATGCAGACCCAAAGGCCACATTTCTGGGCATGATCGATCCCGCCCATCTGGACGAGAGCTTTCGCGCCGATGTCGCCGCCATCCGCATGGATGGCCCGGCGGCAAAGCTCAATCTGGTGCTCGATGCCCCGCCCGCGTTCCCCGGCTTGCCCGCCAATGCCACGCCGGGCGAGCGCGCGATGCTCACGCTGGTGGGCGATATGGAAAGCGCGCAGCGCTGCTATGATCAGGCCAAATTTGGCGATATCCCCGATGAGCTGTGGATCGATTGCGTGGTGCCCAGCTTGGTGGATGACACGCTGTGTCCGCCGAATCGCACGATGATGACCTGCTTCATCCAATATGTCCCCTACCGGCTGCGCGAAGGCGATTGGGACACCCGGCGTGAAGCGTTTGGCGATCAGCTGGTGGCGCAGCTTGACCGCGCAATCCCCGGTTTCGCCAAATCGATTGTGGCGCGCAAAGTGCTCACCCCGCTCGATCTTGAGCGCGTTTATGGCCTCACGGAGGGCAATATTTTCCACGGCGATCTGGGGTTGGGCCAACTATTTTTCATGCGCCCGCTAGCGGCATGGTCGCGCTATGAAACCCCGATCAAGGGGCTCTATCTGTGCGGCGCAGGCGCGCATCCCGGCGGCGGCGTAACCGGCGCGCCGGGCCGCAATGCCGCGATGGTCGTTCTACAGGATCGGGGCCGCTAGCCGCGCGCGCCGAACCGTCCAGCCTGTCGCCAGTGCTGCCGCCAGCCCGATCACGCACGCGACCGCAATGAAGGTGAAAAACAGCCGGTAGCCCAGCGCGCCGGGAAATGCGTCGAGCAGATAGCCAAACAGCGCCGGGGCAAAAACATCGGGCGTAAAACCGATCACCGAGACCAGCCCGGTCGTCGTGCCGGTCAGCGCGGGCGGCACGCCGCATTCTTCGAGCAAGGCGAAATAAATCCCGCGCAGTGCGAAAATGGCGATCGATGCTACCGCCAGATTGGCGATCATGAGCGGCGCGAGCGATGCCGAGCCCGGCACAAATCCAAACAGCGAGAAGCAAGCGATCAGCACGCCAAAGCAATAAGCAACCGCGCGCCACACCCCGATGCGGTCGGCCAAGTATCCCGCCGCCAGCGCCGCAAAGGGTTTCAACCAAACCTTGCCCGCCGCAAACGCCCCCGCCACCGCGGCCGACATCACCAAAATATTCGATCCATAAGGCGCGAAAAATATCACCCCGTAATAGGCGGTATAGCTCGCCAACACGACCACCGAGATCAGCCAGACTTGCGGGATCGCCAAAACCGCGCGCAATGCCCCGCTGCTGCCAGCGCCCTCCCCAGCTACAGCCTCCTCGCGCACAATCTTGTGGCCATCGAGCGCGAATAGCGCGACCATACCCAGCGCAATGTTGATCGCACCATACTGCACAATCACCGACGACAACGCCTGACCCGAGCTTCCCAGCCAGATAAACACCGCGACGACGGCGGAATAGGCCAAGGCTTCAAACAATCCGCGCACCCCCTCCAGCATGCCAAAGGCGCGGCCCTGCTCGCTAGAAGAGGCCCATTCGCGGGTGGCGCGGATCAGCGCGCCCCAGCAGATCACTGTCCCCGCGCCCCAAAGGACATATATCGCCACCGCCAGCGGATATGGCGGAAATGTAGCGAAAACGAGGCCGCCGATGCCGGTTCCGATCAGGCCGATGGCGATGAGCAAGCGCGGTGCAAACCGGTCTGCTAGCCATCCGCCGGGCACATAGCCCAGCATCGAGGCGATGCCATAGGCCGAACCAAGCGATCCGATCTGTGTGTTGGTCATGCCCAGCGCGGCACGGAGCGGCTCGTAAAACAGCTCGGTCAGGAAAGGCAGCAGGAAAACGCTGGTTCCCGAAAGGCCCAGCACCAGCATCGTCGCCGAACGCCGGAGCGGTGAAATCGCGGCAATCTCGCCTTTTGAAGCCATCGATGCCCCCTGCCCCCCATTGTCCGGCGGTCATGGTGAGCTATAGCGCGCAGCATTACAAGATCGCCCCGCCCGTCAGGAGCCACGATGCCCAAGCCCCCCACAATCGCGCTGATCGGCGCACCGACTGATATCAACAGCAGCTTTCTGCGCGGCCCGGCAAAGGCTCCGGCGATGGTGCGCGCGCAGCTATTTTCCGCACACAGCAACCATTCTTCAGAAAACGGAGCTGAGCTTGGCATCGATGTGATCATCGATGATCGCGGCGATATGGCGCTGGCCGAAGGTCCGGGCGATGATGCGATGATCACGCAGGGCGTGGCCGAAGCGCTGGCGGCGGGCGCGGTGCCCATCGTGATTGGCGGCGATCATGCGATCACCTTTCCGATCCTGCAGGCCATCGCCGCGCATCATGGTCCGGTCGATCTGCTCCATTTCGATGCGCATCCCGATCTTTACGACGAATTGCTCGGCAATCGCCGCTCGCATGCCTCGCCTTTCGCGCGGATCATGGAGGCAGGTCTGGCACGGCGGCTGGTTCAAGTGGGCATTCGCACGCTGAATGCGCACCAGCGCGAACAAGCCGCAAAGTTTGGCGTCGAGATCATCGAGATGCGCCACTTTGCCGCCGATCAAGTGCCGCTGCTGGCCGGACCGCTCTATATCTCCATCGACATCGACGCGCTCGATCCCGCTTTCGCGCCCGGCGTCTCGCACCATGAACCCGGCGGCCTTACCGTGCGCGATATCCTAACAGTGTTGCACCGCCAAACCGCCACGCTCGTCGGCGCGGATGTCGTCGAGCTAAACCCAGATCGCGACGTCAATGGCATGACCGCAGTGGTCGCAGCAAAGTTTGTCAAAGAACTCGCGGGAATGGTCGCGAAGGCTTGAGCCGCATTTCCCAAATCAATTTGCAGACTCGTTGCCGATTGCGCAGCATTCCGTGTTACTATCAGCATGGTCAATGTGTCATTAGACAGTGCCTATGCAAATTTTGGCGGATGCAACCAAAATGGCCTGACATCATCGGCCAAAAACTGCCGCAAATTCAATGCTGAAACGCCTTCGGTATGATCTGCGCGCAAGCTAATCCGCCAAATCTGCTGGTGATGCGCCGAACGGGGCCTTCCGCACCTGTTCTATTGCGCTAATCTATTGCGGAAAGTGCTCTGCCATTCGCGCGATAAATTTCTGTTGCCATAAAGTAATATCTAGGGGTGTAATGTAGTGCCCAACAACCCTCTGCAGAATATTTTCCCGGAAACTAAATTTGTAAAATTTTCGCGTCGACAAGACCGGATTTTATTCTTTTCTGCGGTGAACGAATTGGTATCGAGCGATTCAATCGTTCTCGATTTCGGCGCTGGGCGAAACAGGTTCCCAGAGTATGGTCAACACCTCAATATGATCTCGACATTTAAGGGCCGGTGCAAGAAGATCATTGGCGTTGATGTTGATCCGGTTGTGATGATCAATGACTCGCTTGATGAGGCCCACATTCTGGGCAATGATGGTCGCATACCCCTGCCCGACCAAAGCGTTGATGTCGTTTTCAGCTATGCCGTTTTCGAGCATATCGACGATGTGCAAGCGATAGCAGATGAGTTAAATC
Source organism: Sphingomonadales bacterium (assembly GCA_038238515.1). Classification (GTDB taxonomy): domain Bacteria; phylum Pseudomonadota; class Alphaproteobacteria; order Sphingomonadales; family Sphingomonadaceae; genus Novosphingobium. Next base: position 15,921 of record JBBRXQ010000005.1, read on the forward strand.
GGATTCTCAAGCCGGGAGGATGGATTTGCGCTTGGACGCCTAACAAGTGGGGTTATGTAGGCTTAGGCGCGCGGCTTACGCCGAATAAGCTTCATGCGAAAATACTCACTGTGGCGCAGCCCAACAGTCGAACCGCAAAAGATGTTTTTCCCGTTGTTTACAAAATAAATACACTTTCCCAAGTTCGTAAATATTTCAGCGAGAAGTATTTCTCAAATTTTTCTTTTTATTATAACGCCCAACCGTCATACAACTTTGGCTCTGCATTGATCGCAAGATTTTGGCTTTTATATATGCTGGTGACACCGATGTTTTTGGGACAATCCTTGATGATTTTCCTAAGAAAGCACGACTCCTAAATACGATCCTGCAAACTTTCAAACCACTGGTTTCTCCTCAGTGCAGCAGCGCCTCAGCAACGCGATTCTTGCGGTTGCTCCATGCAATATTGGCCTGAGCGCACCTTATACCAACCACCCGCAAACGTGCGAATTGCACTATCCAATGCCAGCGCGACAAACTACACACTACAAGCAATCATGAATGTTTTTTATGGGTAGTTTGGGCATGACCACAGCGGCAGACCTCGATCTTGCACGGATGGATTGGGAGCGCGCGCGCACCGCGCCGCCTGAAGGCTTTCCAAAGCTCCCGCCGATCCCCGGCAAACGCTATGTCGACCCCGCGTTCCTCACCCTTGAAAATCAGGAAATGTGGCAAAAATCATGGCTTTATGCCGGACATATCGATCAATTGCCACAACCCGGATCGTGGTTCCTAAACCACAACACCGGCGCACCCGTGATCGTCACACGCACGCTGGCGGGCGAGATCAAGGCGTTCTACAACACCTGCCAGCATCGCGGTGCGCCGCTGGTAAAAGACGAAGCTGGCGAAGCGCGCGGGTTCGTTTGCGGCTATCATGGGTGGAGCTACACGCTCGATGGCAAGCTGGTAGCGGTGCGCGACCGGCGCGATTTCGGCGAATTCGATATGGCGTGCCATTCGCTGATCGCAGTGCGCTGCGAGCTGCTCGGCTCAATGATCTTTCTCAACGGCGACCCTGAGGCGCAGCCGCTGATCGAGCATATCGGCCCAATGGCAGAGCAACTCGAAGAGCTTCAGCTCGAAACGCTGCGTCTCGTCGATTGCCGCAGCTATGAAACCGAGTGCAATGTGAAGGTGCTGCTCGATGCCTTCCTTGAGGTTTACCATCTCAAATCGATCCACGAAAAGACGGTCGACCGCTTCCTCGATCACCGCGCGATGATTGTCACCCTCTGGCCCAAAGGCCACAGCCGCATGGCCACACCCAATCGCCGCGAAGGCTGGATCGATCCGGGCACCGTGGGCATGCCCGAAATCCCAACCGTGTCGCAGTTCACCGCCAATAACAATATCAGCTATCTCATCTATCCAAACTTCGTGATGCCGCCAGCGCCCACGGGCATTCCCATCCTGCAATTCTGGCCCATGGGACCAAACCGCACGCGTGTGGTATCCAGCTGGCTGGCGCCCGATCATGATCCAGAAAATCCCCACCCGCTGTGGGAAATGCGCATCAAGAACTGGGAGCGCATCCTCTACGAAGACCTGCAATTTGCCCCTCAGATCCAGGCATCGCTGCAAGGCCCCGGCTTCCGCGGTGTCTCGCTCAATTATCAAGAACGGCGCATCTATCACTGGCACGAAGAGCTCGACCGCCGGATCGGCGACAACAAACTGCCCACCGATCTGCGGGTAACCCCGGTGCTTGCGCCGTTTGTCGAACATGGCTGAGCGCCCGCCCCGCTGTTTTGAAGATCTGGTGCTGGGCGAAACGCGCTGCTCCGCCTCGCGCACAGTAACCGAAGATGAAATCGTCACTTTTGCGCGCGCCTATGATCCGCAATGGTTTCACACCGACCCCGAAGCTGCGCGCGCCTCAGTGTTCGGACAAGTCGTAGCCAGCGGCGTGCATGTGCTGGCGATGTGGCGCCAGATGGATCACGACATCAACGGCGATATTGATTTCGTCTGCGGCGTGGGCTGGGATGATCTGCGTTTAAAGCGCGCGGTACGCGCAGGCGATGTGATCCACGTCACCAGCGAAATTGTGTCGCTCGAACCATCCCGCTCGGGCAAGGATCGCGGCACCGCGGTGACCAATTATGCAGTTTTGCTGAACGATGGCACCGTGTGCGTTTCCTTTCGCAGCATCAATCTGGTTTACACGCGCAGCTCTGCTGCGAGCGCATCGGCATCATCATAGGCGACTTGCATAGCAGCCTCCACTTCCGCTGGCGTGCCATAAGTTGGCCGCACATGCACCACGCGGACATCGCTCACACCAATAAAGCCAAGCCACGCTTTCATATAGGCCACCTGAAAATCAAGCGACTCCGCAAGGCCGCCCGCGCGGATATCGAGCGCTCCCGCAGCAACTAAGATAGCGCACTTGCCGGCAGCTAATCCCTCCACAGCGCCATCCCGCACTGTGAAGGTCAGGCCAGGGTGCGTCAAAACATCGATGTACTGCTTAAGCCGCCAGGGAATGCCGAAATTCCACATCGGCACAGTGAAAATCCACCCGTCGAATGAAAGGAAATGCGCGGCACACGCCGCGATCGCGTCCCAATCCGCGCGAACTGCAGAATCAACCTGTTCTCCCGCGATCAGCGCATAGCGCCCCTCAATGGTTGCGCCTTCAAACCGGGGCAGCGCCGCCGTATGAAGATCAAAATGCTCGAAGGCGTGATCGGGTAATGCGGCGATCAGCCGCCGCGCGACCATCGCCGAGCGCGAACGCGCACCGCGCGGGCTACCTTCGATATGGAGGAAGCGGGGGCTTGTCACGCGCGGTTTGCCCCCTCGATGTAATCATCCAAGACTTTGTGAAAATGGCGAATGCGCAGCTCCTGCTCGCCAATCCAAAGCCCGGGAAAGCTGTCAGAGCGCATGCCCATCTGCACCGTAGGCAGATTATAGGCGTCCTGATCAAGCACTTGGCCAATAGACTTGTCACCGTGCCGAAACCGCTGATGGCGCACGCGCCGGGGCCACTCCTCGCCCTCGGGCACCAGTTCAAACACCCACACGTCATAAAGCATCTTGGCCGGATCAGTAGCATGCGGGCGCTGGCGGAACATTAGGATATCGTCAGCATGCACGTTGAGCGAGATATTGGGAAAGATCGTGTAGTGATAATCGTCGGTCAGTTGATCATCATTTAGCTCGGAATAGTCCTTGCCCTGCGCCTTGCTGTTCTTGCGCTTAAACAGCTGAACATCGCGCCGGATATCGCCGATGCGGCCTTCATATTCGGCTGGGTCCATCCCGGCGTGCCGCATGATTTCGGCAATGGCGGGCGGAATCTGGCTGGGCATGGCCACGCGCGGAGAGACGGTGGCGAACGGGATCAGATAGCGGTTATGCCGCTCGTAACAGTCAATCTGCACGTTAATATCATCGAGATACCACAGCAATTGCGGGTGAATGCCCTGCACATGATAGGTTTCGTTAAAGGCATCGACCGACGCCTTCCAGTTGCAGTCCCACTCCACCGTCACATCGCGTTTCCACGCCATGCGCTCAGGGTGATAGGGCTCAAGGTGCTGCTTCAGAGGCGAGATATAGTCATCGAACGGCTCGACATCGGGATTGAGCGAATACCAAACGAATCCGTTCCACTCGGTGACTGGAAAGCTGGGCAGCGCCATGTTCGGCGGGCCGCCTTGCGGAAACGTGCGCAAGTCTGGAATGCGATCGAGCGTGCCGTCAAGGCCATAAGTCCAGTGATGGTACATGCAACGAAACTGCTCGGCATTGCCGAGTCCTTCGGGACGCAACCGGTTGCCGCGGTGCAGGCAGACATTGGGAAAACAGCGCACCGAGCCATCATGCTGGCGCACTATCAGCACGCTTTCCTTGCCGATCTCGGTCGAAATGTAATCCCCCGGTGCAGGAATATCGTCAGATCGCCCGCCTAGCAGCCAAACCTTGGTCCACACCCTCTCCCATTCCAGTTTCATATAAGCGTCGGAATAATAGCGCTCGGCGGGGATGATCGCGGTGCCCAGTTCGGGATCAGGCGCGCGTTCGGCAGGCGTGCCATTGCCGCAGGCTGCGGGGTCCACGCGAATGACATCGGCCACGCGCTTCACATCCATGCGCGCGGTATCCCACATCAGAAATGCGTCCGATTGGTAAAGCCGCCATCGACCACCAGATGCGATCCGTTGCACCAGCTGGCGGCTTCGCTCGCCATAAACACGATGGCTTTGGCCACTTCTTCGGGCCGCCCTAGGCGTCCGCTGGGCTGCTGGCGCAGTTGCGAGGTGTAAAACTTCTCCATCGTGCCCTTGATCATGTCCCAGTTGCCGCCTTCAAACTCGATTGGGCCGGGCGAGACCACATTCACGCGGATGCCATCCTTGCCATGCGCAAGCGCGAGCTGCTTGCCATACGTAATCAGAGAAGCCTTCATCGCATTATACGCCTGCGGGCCGCCCATTGCTTCCAGCGCAGAGGTAGAGGCAATCAGCACAATCGCGCCCGATTTCTGCTCGGTCATGCGCGGAATAACCGCCTCAACCGCGCGCACAGGCCCCATCACATCGGTCTCAAACGCATTGGTCCAGTATTTCTCGCTGCCCGCCCCGCCTCCGGCGGAGGTCAGCGGGATAAGCACGTCAACACCTTCCAACTCTTCGATTGCCCACGCCAGCCACGCCTTGTAATCTTCGGGCTTCTTGGCATTGATTGCCTTGCCGATCACCCGGGTGCCATAGCGCGATAGCGCCGCCACAGCGTCCTTCACCGAATCCTCGCCGCGCGCGCTCAACGCGATATCGCAGCCCTCGCGCGCCAGAATTTCGGCAACCGCAAATCCAATCCCGCGCGCGCCGCCAACAATGATGGCCTTTTTGCCTTGCAGACCCAAGTCCATCAATTCGTCCTCTCACAATTTATGCTATGTAAACAAAGGCACACCGAGCACCGTGCATATCCTGTCACAGGCATTGCACCTTCGCTTCGCATCATCCGTAACTTAGGCGCAAGCTCGAAATCAAGGCAATTGAAAAAACATTCCTGCATGCCTTTTTTTAAGGCAAGCCTTGCGTTAGAGCATTGCATATCGGGCGCAAAATGTTGCGATGAGAGAGGCGCTGGAATGGGCGGTTGTGGTAAAGGGCCCCTAGCGGGCGTTAAAGTGCTCGATCTAACCAGCGTGCTAATGGGCCCCTATGCCACGCAAATCTTCGCCGATCTGGGCGCAGATGTGATCAAGATCGAGGCGCCGCAGGGCGATACCACGCGGTTCATCCCGCCAGGCCCCGATCCATCGCGCGGCGCAATGTTCCTCAACGTCAATCGCGGCAAGCGCAGCCTCGCGCTCGATCTGAAACAGCCTGAGGCGCGCGAGGCGGTGCTGCGGCTGGCGCAAGATGCCGATGTGTTCATCCATTCGATGCGGGCGCAGGCCATCGCCCGGCTTGGGCTTGATTATGATGCTCTCAAGCAAGCCAACCCGCGAATTATCTATGCCAACCTCTATGGCTTCGGCCGCGATGGGCCTTATCGCGATTATCCCGCCTACGATGATATCGTTCAAGCGGCATCGGGCATTGTCGATTTGCAGGCGCGGCTTTCAGGCGGAGAGCCTACGTATTCCGCCAATGTGATCGCCGACAAGGTCTCTGGGCTGACCGGTGCCTATGCGGTGATC
>JBBRXQ010000006.1:0-20443 GCA_038238515.1 Sphingomonadales bacterium
CCGAGGAGCAGCATCTGCTTGGTGAAGACGCCAAATACCGCGCCTATCACGGATGGATGGAACAGCACGGCCTGATCACAAGCAGGCTGGCGCGGCTCAGCCGGTTTACCGCGCGGGGCGGCCCATTGGCACAGCCCGCCGAATAAGGCTTAGACCGCTTCGCCTTCGTCGGTTTCAAAGATCCGGATATTGCGATCAAACAGGCCAAGATCGCCGCGCTCAGCAGCCCAAACTTTCATATGCTCGCTATGAAAATGCGCGGTTAGCGCCGCGCGGTCGCGCCACTTTTCGCTCACATGGATCACTTCGGGATCAAACAGATCGCGCGCATAGCTATAGGCAAAGCAGCCATCTTCGGCGCGGGTCGCCATCACCACTTTTTCAGCCATCGGCAGCGCGCGTTTGAGGTTTTCCGGCGGCAGACGGAATGTGCCCATTACGATGATCATGGCAGTCTCTCCCGGCTGGCTCAAAAACTTTTGGCTTTATAGATCGGGCCAACATCGCCGCCCCATTCACCGTGATATAGCGCGAGCAAACGCTCAGCCGGCGTAATCCCGGTGCTCACGATCTCATCAAGCGGCTGTAAATAGCCGGTCTCGTTATCGCCCGCGTCATTCAGCCGCGCGCGTGAGGCAAGGCCGCCGCGCGCGATGGAAAGCACTTGCGCCGCGATATCGCGCAATTTGCCGCCTCCCCCTCTGAACGAATTGGGCAGCGGAGCATCCAGCGCCAGCCGGGGTACGCTGGCGCGCAATTCCTCGCGCCCATCCATATCCCAATCTTTAACCAGATCCCACGCGGCATCGAGCGCGTCCTGATCATAGAGCAGCCCCACCCACAGCGCGGGTAGCGCGCAAATCCGGTCCCACGGCCCGCCATCAGCGCCGCGCATTTCGAGGAAGCTTTTCAGGCGAACTTCGGGGAATGCGGTTGAAAGATGGTCGATCCAATCCGTACGCGTGGGCTTTTCGCCGGGCAAAACCGAGAGTTTGCCTTCAAGAAAATCGCGAAACGAAAGCCCCGAGGCATCGATGTAGCGGCCATTTCGAAAGACGAAATACATCGGCACATCGAGCATATAATCAACATAGCGCTCATAGCCAAAACCCTCATCAAACACGAACGGCAGCATGCCCGTGCGCGCCGGATCGGTGTCAGACCAGATGTGGCTGCGATAAGAGAGCATCCCGTTGGGCTTGCCTTCCAGAAACGGCGAGCTGGCAAAAAGCGCGGTGGCCAGAGGTTGCAACGCTAGGCTCACACGAAATTTCTTCACCATGTCGGCCTCGCTCGAATAATCGAGATTGGTCTGGATGGTGCAAGTGCGCAGCATCATGTCGAGTCCCATTGTGCCGACACGCGGCATATGGCGCAGCATGATCTCATAGCGGCCCTTGGGCATGATCGGCAGCTCGGCGCGGGTCTTGTCGGGCCACAGGCCAACGCCCAGATAGCCAAGGCCCAGTTTGTCGCCAATGGCCTTCACCTGCGCCAGATGGCGGCCAGTCTCGGCGCAAGTCTGGTGCAAATTCTCCAGCGGCGCGCCCGAAAGTTCAAGCTGGCCTGCTGGTTCAAGACTGACCGCGCCATCAACACCGCTCATCGCGATCACTTTGGGGCCGTCTGGGCCGTCTTCCTCAATCGGTTCCCAGCCATATTCGCGCAGCGCCATCAGCAGATCGCGGATGCCGCCGGGCTCTTCATACGAAGGCGCGCGGTGATCGGCAGTTCGATAGACGAACTTCTCGTGTTCGGTGCCGATCCTCCAGGCATCACGTGGCTTCTCGCCGCGCTGCATCGGTTCGATCAGCTGGTCGCGGTTTTCGATCAGCGGATCAGCTTTGGTCGATACTTGTCTCGTGCTCATATCGGCCCCGTTAATCCTTGCCGCGCTTCTGCGCTAGCCGAAATGATGCGTTTGCCCAGTCACTCGCGCCTGCCACTCGGGCCAGTTCATCCGTCCGGTCAGTCAAGCGCGCGCGCTGCCCAATCGCCTACTGTGCCCATCCATAGGGCAGTGCCGGCAATCGCTGCGGTTTCGCCGCGCAGAATACGGGGGCCAAGCGTGATCGCGATGGCCGCAGGGTGCGCGCGAATCGCGCGGCGCTCAGCGTCTTCAAACCCGCCTTCGGGCCCGATTAGCAAAGCGGCAGGGCCGGGAAACATGGCAAACGCCGCCGCCGCAGGCACACCGCCCGCTTCATCGGCGAAGAACAACCGCCGCCCGGTTGGCCAATCCTTGAGCATGGCGTCAAGCTTGATCGTATCTTGCAGCGCCGGCAGCGCAGTTCGCGCGCATTGTTCGGCCGCCTCGGTCATAATCGTGCGCGCGCGCTCTGGGTTCAGTTTATCGGCCACGCAGCGCCGCGTCAGCACTGGACGCAGCGCCGCTACTCCCAGCTCGCTCGCCTTTTCCAGCACTAGATCAAATGCCGCCTTTTTCAAAAGCGCCGCGCACAGCCAAAAATCTGGAACATCATCGCGCGGGCGCAGCTGCGATTCGATGGCCAGCGTGACATCGCGCTTGCCCGCCTCGGTCACCCGCGCCAGCCATTCGCCGGTCATGTTGTCGCAAATGATCACCGCATCACCCGCAGTAACGCGCATCACTTTACCCAGATAATGCGCCTGCCCGCCGTCCAGCGTGAGCATGCCCCCCAGCGATAAGGGGCCGGAAACAAATAGGCGGGGCGCCGACTTGGGCGGGCTGGCTGGGGTAATGGTCATATCCCCACCCTCTAGCCGATTGCGCGTGCGGGGGCTATGTCGCAGGGCATGACTGCCGATCCCTCCGCGCCGCATGTGGCATCACAAATTGTCCCAGATAGCGAACATCGCGGGCTGATGTCGCGGTTGCCCCCAGCTCTGCGCGATTTGGCGCTTCTCGCGCGGTTTGACCGTCCAATCGGTTGGTGGCTGCTGTTCTGGCCTTGCGCATGGGGAGTTTTGCTCGCGGGCGGACTTGCGCGATGGCCGCTCATCGCATGGATGCTGGTCGGTGCGATAGCGATGCGCGGCGCAGGCTGCGTTTACAACGATGTGGTCGATGCTGACCTTGACCAGAAGGTCGCGCGTACCGCTGCGCGGCCTGTGGCAAGCGGCCGCGTTTCAAAGAAAACGGCGGCGGCATGGCTTGTTGTGCTATGCCTGATCGGCTTGGCGGTGCTGCTGCAACTGCGCTGGCAGGCGCAGCTGGTCGCGCTGGGCAGCCTCGCGCCGGTTGCCGCCTATCCTTTTATGAAGCGGATCACCTGGTGGCCGCAGGCTTGGTTGGGCTTGGTATTTTCGTGGGGGGCGCTGGTCGGCTGGGTCGCGGTCAGTGACGCGGGGTTTGATGCGATGCTGGCGCTCTATGCCGGGTCGATCTGCTGGGTGATCGGTTATGATACGATCTACGCGCTGCAAGACCGCGAGGACGACGCGCTGATTGGCGTGCGCTCCAGCGCGCTGCGCATGGGCGGGCAAGTGCGCGGGGGGGTTGCGCTGTTTTATGGCGCGGCGCTGGTCTTTTGGGCGCTGGCGATCTGGTGGCGTCGGCCCGATCTGGTGGCATTGCTCGCGCTGCTGCCGGTCGCGCTTCATCTGGCTTGGCAAGTGGTCACTTTGAAGCCAGCCGATGGCGGCGATGCTCTCGCCAAATTCCGCAGCAACCGCGCCGCTGGCATGCTGCTGGCCGCTGCTTGCCTTGTCGTTGGAGCAGCTTGATCCGGGTCAGCAAGCTTGTTTACAATTGATTTCTGGAATGACTAAGCATTCACCCGTATGATCCTCAAGTTGACTTAAGATCAAGTTTTGGGGGTAAGTTCCTTCCATGGACCGTAATGAACTTTTGCCTATTGGTACCCTCGCGCAGCGCACTGGCCTCGCTGTGTCGGCGATCCGCTATTACGAGGAGCGCGGGCTGATCGCTTCGGTGCGCACCAGCGGGAACCAGCGGCGCTTTCTGCGGTCAGATATCCGCCGCCTCAGCTTCGTTTTGATCGCACAAAGGCTTGGCCTTGGCCTTGCCGAGATCGAGCGCGAAATGGCCTCGCTGCCAAATGGTCGCACCCCCACCGTGCTCGATTGGCAGCGCATTAGCCGCTCGCTCCGTAAAGAGATCGACAGCCGGATCAAATTGCTCTCGCGCACTCGAAACAAGCTGGATGAATGCATAGGTTGCGGCTGCCTCAGCCTCGATCGCTGCCAGACGACCAACAAGGAAGACCGCGCCGGCGCAGCAGGGCCGGGGCCAAGGTATGTGCTGGACTAGGTAACACAATCTTCGGAACAAAGCTTACGTGACGGTGAGTTGGCCTGCCTTTGAAAAGCGCTATCGAGGTACTTATTGCTAGCCGTGCTAACGACTAAGATGCCCCAACAACTCCTCCGCCCCGCCAAGGTCCACGCTGACCAGCCGCGATACGCCCGGCTCGATCATCGTCACGCCAAACAGCCGGTGCATGCGGCTCATCGTCACCGCGTTGTGGGTAACGATCAGATAGCGGGTGCGGGTTTCCTCGGCCATCGCATCGAGCAGATCGCAAAACCGCTCGATATTGGCATCGTCAAGCGGCGCATCGACTTCATCAAGCACACAGATTGGCGCTGGATTGGTCAGGAACAGCGCAAAGATCAGCGCCACTGCCGTCAGCGCCTGCTCGCCGCCCGATAGCAAGGTGAGCGACTGCAGGCGCTTGCCCGGCGGCTGCGCGAAAATTTCAAGCCCCGCTTCCAATGGATCGTCGCTGTCGATCAGCGCCAGATGCGCCTCGCCGCCGCCAAACAGCCGCGCGAACAGGCGGCGAAAATGGCCATCGACCGCCTCAAACGCGGCGCGCAGCCGTTCGCGCCCCTCGCGGTTCAGGCTGCCGATCGATCCGCGCAGCCGGTGCACCGCCTCGATTAGTTCGGCTTGATCGCCGATTGTGCTGGCCAACTGGGCTTCTGCGCTAACCAGTTCGTCGGCTGCGATCAGATTGACTGGCCCGATCCGCTCGCGCTCGCTGGTGTGCCGGTCGTGATCGGCGGATTCGGCCGTAGCGGTGCAAATCCCTGCAGGGTCAAAACCAAAGCGTTCGGGCAGCAAGGGCGGCGGGCATTGAAAGCGTTCGCCCGATATTCCCGCCATCTCCTGTCGCCGCGCATCCTCGCTGTCGGCGCGCGCGGCTGCGCCTGCGCGGCCTTCGCGCGCACTGGCCAGCGCTTCCCCAGCCGCGCTGAGCGCTGCATCGGCGATCCGCGCAGCCGCTTCGCATTCGCCAAGCGCAGTTTCTGCTGCGCCCAGTTCGGCGCTGAGCCTTTCTGCGATGGGGCCGCCCAGTTGCAGCTCTTGGTGCAAACTGTCAGGTTTGGCTGCAAACACGGCGCGCTCGCCGCTTAGTTCTTCGGCGCGGCCGCTCATTTGAGCCAGCCGCCTCGCTGCCTCGCCTGAGCGGCCCTGCCAGCTCTTGATCTCGCTGCGATGCGCGCTCAGCCGCTCGCGGCCAACCGCTAAAGCTTGCTCAAGCGCGGCGACGGCGGCCATCGCGGATTGCAGCGCGGCGCGCGTGCTATCGCTATGGAGCCGCGCAGCTTCGCACCCGGCGCGGCCTGCCGATGGATCGGGCAATGCGGCCCGCTTGATCTGCGCATCGCTGTGTTCAGCTTCCGCAGCGGCGCGTTGCTCTGCCAGATCGCTGCTGGCGCGCGTCAATTCCTCGCGCCGCGCGTCCCGCCGTGTGCGCGCGGCCTCGGCCTGATCCAGCCCGCGCAGCGCCGTTCGCTCGCCGTCCGCTGCGGCGGAAAGCGCGCGCTCGGCCTGCGCCAATTCGCTTTGCAGCGCAGCAAGTGATTCTCGGGCGGTTTCATTGGCGCGCTCAGCTTCGCCAACTGCGCCGCGACGCGCGGGCAAAATGTCTTCAAGCTCGGCGATCCGGTTTTCCGATTCCAGCATGGCCGCCGCCGCTGCGCCTTCGCCGCGTGCGACAAAGCCATCCCAACGCCGCAAGTGGCCATGATGCGTCACCAGCCATTCGCCCGGTGCCAGCGGTTGGCCTAGATCCGCCGCCGCCACCCGCACCAGCGCCAGCCGCGCGGCTAGTTCGGGCGGACAGCGCAGCAGATGATGCGCCAGTGAGTCGCTCAGCGGGATGGGTGCAGCGGCTCCGGTCCAATACCTTCCCTCTGTCCCCGCCGGAGCAGACCCGGCAGGTGCTGCGGCATCGCTCCCAAGCACAGCGGCGACCGCGCGTTCAAAGCCGGGCGCGGCGCGCAGTGCGGCGATCACGCTCGTGCTTTGGCCCTTGGCGGCGGCGGTCTTGTCGCGCGCGGCCTTGTCGCGGGAAAGCGCCCCGGCCTCGCGCTCGGTGCCGGTCAACTCGGCGCGCGCAGCGGCAAGCGCATTGCCCGCAGAATCACGCGCCGCGTTCAGCATCTCGCGGCGCTGGCTTAGCGCGCTGCGCTGCGTATGCGCGGCTTCCAGCGCGGCGGAGCATTGCGCGCGTCGTGCCTCGGCCTCGGCAATCTGCGCGGCAGGATCGGGTTCGCGCGCCAGCGCTTCGGCCAGAGCGGCGTGCTTTGCGGTTTCGGCATTCATCCGCATTAGCCGCAGGTTCGCGGCGGCGATCGCCGCTTCGCCAACGCGCCATTCGGCTTCAACCCCCGCTTGCTGTGCCACCATTTGAGCCAAGCTGAGTTCCGCTGCGCGCGCCGCGCGATCGGCGGCTTCCTGCGCTGCCAACGCTGCTATCCGTTGTGCCGTTTCGGCGGCCAGCGCGCGCTCGGCTTCGGCAATGTTCAATTCCAGCTGGGCCAACGCGGTGGCTGCTTCGCGCGTCATGCTGTCGGCTTCGGCGCGATCGGCCGTGATGCGCTCCAATTGGCGGTCGATATCGGCCAGCCGCTGCTGCGCGGCCTCAAGCTGGGCAGAGAGCCCCGCCATACGCTGGGTTTGCGCTGCCGCTCCCTGCCGCTGGTCAAATAGCGCTTCGCGCGCGCTCACCATGTTGGCCGCCGCCGCTTGTTGCGCAGTCGAAGCGGCTTGAACCAGGGCCTGCGCTTGGGTCACCGCTGCCTCTGCTGCTGCTGCTTCAGCGCGCGCGGCCTGCGCCGCATGCGCTGCATCGCGCCAGCGCGCATAGATCATCCGTGCTTGCGCCATGCGGATGCGCTCGCTCACCGCTTTATAGCGTTCTGCGGCGCGGGCCTGACGGCGTAGCCCCGCGATCTGGGTTTCCAATCCGGCGAGCAAGTCTTCCAAGCGGCCTAGGTTGGTCTCAGTCGCGCGCAGCTTGGCCTCGGCATCGCGGCGGCGAACATGCAACCCTGCGATCCCCGCCGCTTCCTCCAGCATCATCCGCCGCTCAGCCGGGCGCGCCGCGATCACAGCTGCGATGCGCCCTTGGCTAACGAGCGCGGGGCTATGCGCGCCCGTGGCGGCGTCGGCAAAGGCCAGCCCTACGTCCTTGGCGCGAACATCTTTGCCAGTGATCCGGTATGCCGAACCCACGCCGCGCTCAATCCGCCGCACCACTTCGAGCTCGCCCCCCCACGGGCCAGCCGCATCAGTTTCGGCGGTCAGCATCACCTCTGCGAAATCGCGCGCGGGGCGGCGTGCGGTGCCCGCAAAGATCACATCTTCCATGCCGCCGCCGCGCATCGATTTGGCTGAGCTTTCGCCCATGACCCATCGGATCGCCTCAAGCAGATTGGATTTTCCGCAACCATTGGGGCCGACCACGCCGGTCAGGCCCGGTTCGATGCGCAGTTCAGCAGGTTCGACAAAGCTTTTGAAGCCAACAAGCTTCAGCCGTTTGAACTGCATCGGTGCGGATTGGGCCATTGGCCAGCTTGGTCCTTCGCGGCCTCAGCCGCGCCGGATCACCGTGCGCCCGCGCGTTGCAGGATGGGCTCAAGCCCCTCCCAACTGGCGACTTCAACATTCTTGCCGTTGAGCACAAATCCGGGTGTGCCGGTGATATTATATTTGTCTTCCGCGCTCTTCACCCCGTCAACCAGCTTGGTGGCGACTTCAACTTTGGTGAGGCACTGCTCGGCCTGATCTTTGGCAATGCCGCGTGCCGCAAAGAAATCAACCAGCCCACCGCGCGTGCCGATCACAGTGAACACTTGCGCTTGGGGCACATTGGCACCTTGCATTGCTTTGCCAACGGGTTCGAGGCCGGTCAAAATAGTTTTCTGGTTGGCGTAGACTTGCTCGGTCAGCGCGAAATAGCTTTCGGGCGAGCCGCACCGGGTCAACATCGCCATCGTCGCGTCGTATGGGTCGCGGATGAAATTGCGGAATTCCAGGCTCACGCGGCCCGATGCGATATAATCATCTCGCAGCTTGGGCAGTCCTTTCTCTGCAAATTCGGCGCAATGCGAGCAGGTGAGCGACGCAAATTCGATGAGCTTGAGCGGCGCATTGGGATTGCCCATAAGATAGCCATTGTCGGCGGTCTTGGTCACCACGTCGGCCCATACCTTACCCGCAGGCGGCGCGATTTTGGCGATGGGCGCGCCAGCAGCAGCACCTGCTGCGCTGTCCTCCTTCTGGCCGCAAGCGGCAAGGGCGAGGAGGAGCGGAGCGGCGAGCAGGACAAGGGCGGGTTTCATAAGCGGCGGTTTGCTCCTGATGCGGATAAAGGGGTCAGCGCGGCTAAACTAGCCGAAAGTGCAGGCAGATTGAAGAGCGTGCTATCGCAAAGTGGTTGCGCGGGTCTACCGCAAGCGGGCCTCAACTTGCGGCTGCAGCGTCTCCCACGAAGACGTTCCTGCCAGCGGTAGGCCGTCGAGTAAAAAGCTTGGCGTGCCGGTTACGAAGTCCTTGTCGACCGCCTCTTTGGTATGCTTGGCCAGCCGGTCGGCCAAGCCCCTATCAGCCAGACAGGCATCAACCATGCCGCGATTAAACCCGCGCCGCGCCATGATATCATAGAATTTGAGATCGCTGGCGATCGCCTGCGTCCGCTTTTTGAAATCTGGTTCGGCCCAGCGCTTTTTCTGACCCTCGGTCAGCGTCATCGCCGGTGCGAACCATTTGGCTTGGCTGCGCAGGAACGCCGAATGGGTTCCAAAAAACTTGGTCGGGGGGCCGCAATGGGTCAGCAGTGCGACCGTCAGATCAACGGGATCTCGCAAAAAGCTACGAATTTCGAGCGAGCCCTTGCCCGGGCCGATGAAGCCAATGCGCAGCGGCGCTTCCGATTCGGTTTCGAAATGCGCGCAGTGCGAGCAGGTGTAACTGATATAGACAACCAGCTTCACCGGGGCATCGGGGTTGCCAAGAACATAGCTATCCAGCGGGGTGCGCGTAACTGCCAAGTTCCAGTTGCGCGGCACGGCGGGCTTGGCCGGCTTGGCCATCACCGCGGCTGCGCTCAATACGGCGAATGCCATCCCAAACGTCACGGCCAAAGTCTGTAATGAGGCTTTCATGATTTGGCCTTTTTTTCCTGCCTGCTGCCGATCCCGAAAATCCGCTTCTGGGCTTTAGCGTTTACCGTTTGCGTCGCCAAGGCTGCGCGCCAAAGATTCAAGCACAGTGCGCAGCTCTAAATCGCCGATATCGCGCAAGCTTTCGCCAAGTTCCATCGGGATTGGCCTTAGCGACGGCGGTGCACCTGTTCCGTTTGGGCGCGACGAGGGCGTAGTGCCGGGTGCCTGAACCTCACCTTGCCGCAACTTGATCCTTGCGACTGCGCTATAACCGAAAAAGCGGTTCACCCGTTCGATAATCTCGGGCACGACATGCTGGATCAGCGGCGCATGCGCTGGCGTGACCACCAGTTGCAGAATGCCGTCGATTTTCTCGCCCGGCGGGAATCGGATCGATTCTGGCACACAATGCCGCGCGTGCGCCGCGCCGACGATTTCTGGCCAACGCGAGACCACCGAGCTTTGCACAAAACCAAACCTGCGGAATGCGGTTCGGCCGATTGCGGGCATCAGATCAGCGATCTGGCGCGCCTCGCCCCCGCGCGCCCGCTCATATGGCTTTGGCGATGTTTTGCGCGGCGGCGTTTTTAAAGGCGGGGAAGGCGGATCGCTTTTCATCTGGGCTAAGGTCATGCCATAGCCGCGCTGCGCAGGCCAGCGCCCGGGGAGCAAATTCGGTGGTGAACGATGCCGGCAATATCGCGCCCATGCTGCTCGGCTGGTACGATGTTCACGCCCGCCGCTTGCCATGGCGGAGGCTACCGGGCGAGCCGCGTCAGGAACCTTACCGGGTGTGGTTGTCCGAAGTAATGCTCCAGCAGACCACCGTTGCGGCGGTTTCGCCCTATTTTGAGCGGTTCCTCGCGCTTTGGCCCACCGTGGAGGCGCTCGCGGCGGCACCCGATGCCGATGTTATGGCGGCTTGGGCTGGGCTTGGCTATTATGCACGCGCCCGCAATCTGCTCGCCTGCGCCCGCGCGGTGGCGGAGCGCGGCGGCTTTCCCGCCAATGAAACAGAGCTAAGAGCCTTGCCAGGTGTGGGCGATTATACCGCAGCCGCAGTTGCCGCGATTGCGTTTGGCGAGCGCGCGGTGGTGGTCGATGCCAATGTTGAGCGGGTGGTCTCCCGGCTAGTCGCCATCGAAACACCGTTGCCCGCTGCGCGCCCGGCGATTCGCGAAGCCACCGGGGCAATCACCCCGCAAGACCGCGCGGGCGATTTTGCGCAAGGCATGATGGATCTAGGCGCCACCATATGCGCAGTAAAAGCACCGCGCTGCCTGATCTGCCCACTGAGCACCGCGTGCCTTGCCCGCGCGGCGGGAGAACCCGAACGCTTGCCAATCAAGGCTGCGAAGAAGGCCAAACCGCTGCGGCGCGGCTGCGCCTATTGGATCGAGCGCAATGGCCAAGTTCTGTTGGTGACCCGGCCGGGCACCGGTATGCTGGGCGGAATGCGGGCACTTCCCGATGATGGCTGGGCGGCGCGCAGCGACGGCAGCGGCGCTCCGCCGCTGGCTAGCGCATGGCGCGCGGGCGGCCTTGTGCGCCACAGCTTCACTCATTTCGATCTCGAATTGCAATTGATGCTTTGCGCGGCGGCCGATTTGGGTAATCTGGCGGCTAAAGAATTTGAGGCTGGGGAATTCTGGCCTCTCGGTGAAATCGAAGCGGCGGGCTTGCCCACTGTTTTTGCCAAAGCCGCCCGCCTCGCACTCGCAAACCGCCTCGCACTCGCAAACAGGTAGACCATGCAAGACATTGATTTGATGATTTCACGCCGTTCGATGCTACGCGGCTCGGCATTTCTAGGCGCAGGGATTGCTGCTTCGGCCGCTTTGCCGCGCTGGGCCTATGCCAGTTCAGCTGCCGAGGCGCAGTTTCCCAATGTAACCCGGTTGGCTAGCGACTACGTCGGTTCGGGCAAGCTGGCTAATATCGTCGCTGCAATCGGATATGGAAGTTCGCCCGCAATGGAAATCTCGCGCGGCAATCTGGCGCTAGACAGCGCCAAGCCCGCCGACGTTGACAGCCTCTTCCGGATTTATTCGATGACCAAGCCGGTCACCGGCATGGCCGCCATGATGCTGATTGATGAGGGCAGGCTGCGGCTCGATCAGCCGATCGCCGATCTGATGCCCAAATATGCCAAGATGCAGGTTCAGGTGACGCCCGATGGCTCGATCACCGAGTTGAAACCAGCGCAAACTCAGATCACCGTGCGCCACCTGCTGACGCATACCGCCGGGCTAGGGTATTCGATCATCCAGAAAGGCCCGTTGAAAGACGCTTATGATCAGGCGGGGCTGATTCCCGGCCAAGTTAGCCATCTGCCGATCCCGGGAATATTCGCGGGCAAAACCCTGCCAAGTTTGGCTCAGTTTGCCGATAAACTAGCAGAGATGCCGCTGGTTTATGAGCCCGGAACGCGGTGGAGCTATTCGGTTGGGCTCGATTTGCTGGGCCGGGTGATCGAAATCGCCTCGGGCAAGCCGTTTGACGCATTCTTGCAAGAACGGATTTTTGGCCCATGCGCCATGACCAGCACCGGCTTTCGCGTGCCTGCCAACGAGGTTGGCCGGCTAACTGCCAATTACGGTGTGTTTAATGGCGGGTTGGTGCCGATCGATCTGGGTGCAAGCTCGATCTATCTCGATGCTCCGGCGTTCCCATTCGGCGGCGCAGGGCTGGTCTGCAGCCCGCGCGATTATGATCGCTTTCTGATGATGCTGCTCGGCTATGGCAAAAGCGGGCCGGTCCGCGTGATGAGCGAGGCAGCGGTGCGGTTGGGAATCAGCAATCTGCTCCCTGCCGGGGCGGATATCTCAAACACTTGGGTGGATAACGCCGGATTTGGCGCGGGCGGCCGGGTTGGGCTCGGCGAAGATGCGGGCACGTTTGGCTGGTCGGGTGCGGCGGGGACGGTTGGTTTTGCCAATTTCCGGGCAGGATTGCGCGCCGGGATTTATACTCAGTTCATGCCGTCAAACACATATCCCCTGTCGAGCGAATTTCCCAAGGCGGTGCTGGCTGATATCCAAATGAAAAAGGCGGCGTAATGGCTTCTGCGCCCCCAATCGCTTTCGCCGGATCGCAGATCGACCGCGCCGATCATATCCGCTCTGCGCCCGGAAAACTCGCCGAATTGATGGACTGGCGCGCGCGGCTGCTGCTGCTCGATGGGCTCGATCCGGTGATCGGCGATGATGGCGGGCTGGCATGGGGCACGCTGGCCGATGCCGATCCGGCGGCGGAGCTGGTGTTTCTCGGGCTTGGCCCCGATGGTCGCGGCTGTTTCGCGGCGGTCGCGCCCAGCTTGATCGGCAGTGTCGCCCATCCCAATCCGCGCCTTTGGGCCGCAATGTCGCAGCTGCCCGCCAATGATCTGGCGGCCTATGGCGGGGCCAAGGCGCTGGTCGATTGGCATGCGCGCCACCGTTTCTGCGCGCGCTGCGGGCAAGGCACCAGCCTTACCAAGGGGGGCTGGCAGCGCTCGTGCAAAAATCCGGCGTGCAAGGCTGAACATTTCCCGCGCGTTGATCCGGTCACCATCATGTCTGTCGAGTGCGACGGCATGCTGCTACTTGGCCGACAGCCGCGTTTCCCCGCGCGCCGCTATTCCGCACTGGCCGGGTTTGTCGAACCGGGCGAATCGATCGAAGAGGCGGTGGCGCGCGAAGTGTTTGAAGAGGCCGGGGTGCGCGTGCGCGATGTGCGCTATGTCGCCTGCCAGCCTTGGCCGTTCCCGTCTTCGCTGATGATCGGCTGCCATGCTTATGCCGATGACAAGGCGCTGACCATCGACACCACCGAGCTTGACGACGCGCGCTGGTTCACGCGCGAAGAGGTGGAATATGCCATGAACGACCTCAATATCGGCAAAGAAGACGGCGCCTTCATCGCGCCGCCGCCGTTCGCGGTGGCGCATCACTTGCTCAAATGGTGGATCGATCAATGAACCAGCCTGCACCAGCAACTCCCGCAAGGGTTACGATCGACATCTGGTCGGATATCATGTGCCCATGGTGCGTGATCGGGGTGCGCCAGCTTGATGCCGCGCTGGCCGGGCTGGCGGGCGAAATCGCCGCCTCGGTGCGGTTTCACCCGTTCGAGCTGAACCCCGATATGCCGCCCGAAGGCGAAGACCAGCAATCGCACATCATGCGCAAATATGGCCGCACCGAGGAACAGGCCGCCGATGCGCGCGAGCGGATGCGCGGCGCGGCTGACAATGCGGGCTATTCGTTCAGTTATTCAGGTGAAGGCGAGGGGCCGCCCGCGCGCATGTGGAACACCCGCGCCGCGCACCGCCTGCTCGCGCACGCCCTGCGCGATTATTCGCCCGAAATGCAGGTGCGGCTCAAGCACCTGATGTTCGACGCGCATTTCCAGCAACGCCGCAACATGGGCGATCCCGCCGTGCTGGCAGACTTGGCGGCACAAGCAGGCATGGACCCCGCCGCCGCCCAAACCGCGCTGACCGACGCAGATCTTAATGCCCTCGTCGAAGCAGGCGAACAACAAGCCTGGGACTGGAACATCAGCGGCGTGCCCGCGATGGTCGTGAACGGCAAATTCATGATCCCCGGCGCGCAATACCCGGAGACGTATGCGAGCGTGCTGCGCAAGGTGGTGGAGCGTGAGGCGGCGAGGGCGGCGGAATAGCCTTCGCTCGTTGATGCGAGTGGGTTTGGAGCAAAATTGCAGGCTTGCAAATTAGGCGTCATTGACGTATATGGGTGAAGTGCGATCCGTTCCGATCACCGTTGCCGAGACGCAGGCGTTTGCCCGCGCGGCAGAAAGGATCTGGAACGAAGACGAACGTGCCGAGCTGATCGATCATGTCGCCCACAATCCCGAGGCGGGCGACCTGATCCCCGGCACCGGCGGGGTGCGCAAGCTGCGCTGGGCACGTCCCGGCGTTGGTAAACGAGGTGGGGCAAGCGAGGCGAGACAAGGGTGGTGTATTTCTACTACCGCCAAGACTGCCCGCTGTACCTGCTACTGGCCTATGCCAAGGCGCAGGCGAGCGATCTGAGTGCGGATGAAAAGAAGGCGGTTGCGGCCTTCGCGGCAACGATCAAGACTGCGAGCAGCAGCCCGGTAGAGTAAAGGCAAGGAGCATTGGCAATGTCGGACTTTGGCAAGGACCTGATTGCGGCGATGGAAGAAGCCGCCGCACACGCGCAAGGCGTGGACACCGTCGCGCGCGTCCACACCATCGAAGTCCCCGACGTCCGCGCGATCCGCGAAGGGCTGGGCCTTTCCCAGCAGGCGTTCGCCAGCGCCTACCGTATTCCGCTCGCAACCTTGAAGGGCTGGGAACAAGGCCGCCGCCAGCCCGACGCCACCGCCAGCGCCTACCTCGCGGTCATCGCACAGCTACCCAACGAAGCGCGCGACGTGTTGCGGGCGGCTTGAGGGATTGGGGGTTGAGTAAGGTGTCACCGTAACCTTCGTAACCCCCAAGGGACTTAGTCAGTTGATCGTAACTTGCCGAGGAAGTGGTTTCCGGTGTGAAAAAGAACAATAGGCGTCATAGGAGCATTTGTTATGCGTGTGCGCGTGGTGGCCATTAGATTTTTGCTTTGTGGTCTAGCCGCTTTCGTAACCTACGGTTATGCGCCTACCGCGTTTGCGGGACCAATCGAAGATGGTGATGCGGCATTCTCAAGGTCGGATTATTCAAATGCAGCCCGCTACTATAAGCTGGCAGCTGACCTAGGAGACGCGCAGGGTCAGATTAGTTTGGGCCACATGTATCTCTTAGGCCAAGGCGTAAGTCAGGACGAGGGAGAGGGCGTCCGCTACTACAAACTGGCGGCTGATCAAGGAATGGCCATTGCCCAGCATATTCTTGGTTTGCAGTATTTCAGTGGTGGGGGCGTGCCACAAGACTACCGGGAGGCCGCGCGTTACTATAAGCTTGCAGCTGACCAAGGATTGGCTCTCGCGCAGACAAATCTTGGCAGCATGTATTTTAATGGTCTTGGCGTGCCGAAGGACGAGAGTCAGGGCATCAGATATTACAAGATAGCGGCTGACCAAGGGTATGCAATCGCCCAGAGCTTGCTCGGCAGTAAATATTTCTTTGGGCAAGGCGTGACGCAGGACTACACAGAAGCAGTCCGCTACTACAAACTAGCTGCAAGCCAGGGAAATGCAGACTATCAGAGCATCCTTGGAGCTATTTATTCTCAAGGCCTAGGCGTTCCTCGGGACTACCGCGAGGCAGCCCGCTACTATAAGCTGGCAGCTGACCAAGGAAACGCCGGCGCTCAGAACAGTCTCGGCGTCGCCTATGACAAAGGCTTAGGCGTTCCTCAGGACTATCGCGAGGCGGTGTGGTACTATGAGTTAGCTGCATCAAAGGGAAACGCGGGTGCTCAGAGTAATCTTGGGCTGATGTACGCCAAAGGCTACGGCGTGCCGCAGGATTATGTGCGTGCTCACATGTGGTTCAATCTCGCTGCCTCATTATTGAGCGGTGAAGATGGTAAAAATGCACAGACCAATCGCGACGTCGCGGCAAAAAAAATGACCCCAGCTCAAGTTGAACGCGCACAGGATATGGCACGTCTTTGCCGAGCATCGAATTTTAAGCTGTGTGAGCCAGCGTTCAAGAAATAATTGTAACAAAATCGCTTGCGCAGAGTTTCGAGTTACGGTGACACTTTACTAAATCCCCAGAGTTACGGTGACACATGCAATAACCCCCATTTGAGTTACGGTGAATAAAAATTACTTACGCACTCGCGCGGCTTGTTCCGGCGCGCTCTTGTCTTGGACGTAGCGGCGCAGCACGCGGTTGATTTCGGTCTGATATCCGTCTGATATCCGTCTGATTGCGCATGATCCTTGAACCAGCTCACCACATCGGTATCGAGCCGCAGGGTCACCGGCTTTTTGAGGGGTTTGTAAAGGCCGGGGCGCTTCGCCAGCGCCCAGTTTTCTAGCGGTGCCTCGGGAATATCGATAGTGTCGATGGCGCTGTCGGACATGGCCACAAGCTGCGCGATCTGCGCTGCCATCTCAGCTTCCGTCATCTTGTGCTTCATACCGCTTCCTTTCATTGGCAGTGGCCTTTCGGGCGCTGATGATGCGTATGCGGTCCGCATCGCCGTCGGCGCGATCCGCGTGAACAACGGTCAAAATCACGATGCCGCGCACCAGACCAATCGCTTTCCTACATTGCGCAATTCTGCAACACCCGGCGGTCCCGTTCCCTTTGCCGAGGCACATTGCGCCATGCCCAACCCTCTGCCCCCCGCGCGATTGTCAGTAATCGCCTCAGCCGATCAAAGCCGCCTCACTGATCGATCTGAATTATTCCTCAGGACTGTGTCAACTTCGTCAACCGTAAGGAATTCCGACAGCTACACCAGCCCTAGTTTGGCCAGTTCGCCCGCCATGCCCGGTGGCAGCAGGTCGGCGCTTTCGCCGCTGGCCAGATCGCGCGGGGCGTCGGCTTCTTCCAGATAGCGCCAGCCTTGGTGCGCGCGTTTTGGCTTGGGGTGCACGTCGATCAGGGTGGCGGTGATCACGATGTTGGTGCGCCCGCCTTCGGCTTCCTCAAAGCGCAGGATTTCGCTGCGCGCGACGAGTTGGTGCTTCAATATCCAATAGAGCGAGCCGCCGATCATTTCGGCGTGGCGCTTGGGCAGATAGCGCGTGGTCAGGCGGGCTTCGGTGCCTCTGGTTTTGAACCAGCCGTGCAATTCCTCGAACGAGGTGGCCCCGAAGGCGACTTTGGTCATGTTCAGCGGCATGGGTGGTTTATCCTGCCAGTCCGCAAAGCACGGCGAGGCCGAGGAACGAGAAAAAGCCCATGATGTCGGTTGCCATGGTGACGAATACTGCCGACGATACCGCTGGATCGATCCGCAACCGGTCGAGCGTAACCGGCACAAGGATTCCAGCCAGCCCAGCCACCAGATTGTTGATCACCATCGCAGTGCCCAGCACTGCGCCGAGCAGCGGGTTTTGAAACACCAGCGCGGTGCCGGTGCCGATCATCAGCCCGAGCGACAGCCCGTTGGCCAGCGCGATGCGAAATTCGCGCAAGATCATTCTTGCGGTATTAGAGCTGGTCAGCTGATTGGTGGCCAGCGCGCGCACCACCACGGCCAGCGTTTGCGTGCCGGCGTTGCCGCCCATGCCTGAAACGATCGGCATCAGCACCGCGAGCAGCGCCAGCTTGGCAATCGCGCCTTGGAACAATCCAACGACCGAGGAGGCAAGGATCGCAGTGCCCAAATTGACCACCAGCCACGATAGCCGGGTGCGCACGGTCATCAGGATCGGCTCGTTGATATCGCCGTCACCAGCGCCAGACAGGCGCAGGATATCCTCGCTCGCTTCTTCCTGAATGATGTGGACCACATCGTCGACGGTGATCTGACCGACCAAACGCCCGCTCGCATCGACCACTGCGGCGGAAATTAGCGCGTATTTCTGAAAGCGCAGCGCAACTTCTTCCTGATCCATGCTCACCGGGATCAGCGTTTGATCCCGCTTCATCACATCGGTCAGCGCGATAGCGCGCGGCGTACGCAGGATCCAAGAAAGCGAGCATGTACCCACTGGGTGGTGCCCCGGATCAACGATGAACACTTCCCAAAACTCAGTCGCCAGGTCCTGATCCTCGCGCATATAGTCGATCAGATCGCCCACGGTCATATGCTCGGGCACCGCGATCACATCGCGGCTCATCATGCGCCCGGCGGAATCTTCAGGATAAGACAGCGCGCTTTCGATCGCGGCGCGGTCCTCCGGCTCCATCTCGGCAAGGATGGCCTGCTGGTCTTCCTCATCGAGATCGCCGATCAGCGCGACCGCATCATCGGTCTCCATCTGCTCGGCGATTTCGGCGACTTCATCAGGATCGAGGCCCTCGACCAGCGCATCGCGGACATAATCGTTGAGCTCGGAGATTACCTCGCTGCTCAACAGATCATTAATCGCCCGTGCCAGTTCGGTCCGATAATCAGAGCCGATTAGCTCGATCAAATCAGCGATATCGGCGGGATGGAGCGGTTCTACCAGATTGTAGGCAGCTTCGTGATCCTGCGCATCGAGCGCTTCGGTGACGCGGCGGATGAAGGCAGGGCGCAGGGTATTGTATTCGTCGTCTAGGCTGTCTGCATTGCGCGCAGGCTCAGCAAGCGTCAGCGTGTCTAAACCGACACCGCTGCCGCCAGCGTAAGGGTCATCCATCCGCTCGTCATTGCGCTCCATCATGGCGGGGATAAGCGCGCGCGCACCAAAAGCAACCGCCCAGGCGCGCACAGTGTCGACTTTGTCGCCGAGGCGTTTATATCGGCGCTGAACTTAGAGGGACCAAACAACATGGCTGACGATAAACTGGTGCTTTCGCTCGATGGCGGCGACGTGGTGATCAAACTGCGCGCTGATCTAGCGCCCGGACACGTGGCGCATATCAAGGAATTGGTGAGCGAAGGTTTTTATGATGGGCTGAAGTTTCACCGCGTCATCCCCGGATTTATGGCGCAAGGTGGCTGCCCCAATGGGACAGGCATGGGCGGATCCAAAAAGCCCGACCTTAAGGCCGAGTTTAACGCTGAGCCGCACGTGCGCGGCGTATGCTCGATGGCGCGCAGCAGCTCGCCCAATTCGGCTAACAGCCAATTCTTCATCTGCTTTGATGATGCCCGCTTCCTCGACAAGCAATACACCGTGTGGGGCGTGGTTGAGAGCGGCATGGAACATGTAGACGCACTGCCCAAGGGCGAACCACCAGCGAAGCCCGGCCTGATCAACAAGGCGGTCATTGTTTCGGCCTGATCGGCGCCAGTTTTGGCAATCACAAGAAAGGGCGGGGGCGATGCGCTCCCGTCCTTCTTTTTTTGTCGGGGGTGCAAGCAGGCGCGCCTAGCTCGCTTCGCGCATCAAGGTGTGGTGATCGTCACCCGCGCGACGTTTGATGTGGTCTGGCCATAGCTTACGCAGACCTCGTAGGTGCCCGGTGGTATTGCATGCGGCAGATAGCGCTGGGCATCGAAATAGAAATAACTTTCCGACACTTGGCCTTTGTAGCGGCTAGGGTCGATCGGCTGTTTTGCTCTGGGGTTAGGGACACTCGGCGCGTTTTTGCCCATGTCGGTAACCACTTTGCCCGAAATTGGCGGAAGGGCAGCCGGGCCAACACCGCGCACGTGGATGTAAATATCAGCCCCCATCAACAGCGGCGCAGTCGGCAGCTGATAGTACCCACAGATTGGTATAGTGATTTTCTCGCTTTTCTTTGCGTGGATTTGATCAGGCATGCGTATCACAACCCCGCTAAAGCGGGGATCCGCGATGCGCGGCGCACATGCTGCGGCCGTGATTGTGCCATAAGGGACATCGGCAAATTCGGGGGGTTGGAATTCCATACGCGAACTTTCTCCCGTCAATACCCATCGCCGATGTCAACTTTTAACACGGCAGGTCCGCAGTTTGAACAAAAGTTAGGGTGCCCATTCGTCGCGCCAAACATCACGCAAGTAGAAGCGGCATTATTGGCTGCGGTATCATAATCGATTTGGCCGGCGGGCGCACCATTATGGCAATGGCTGCCGACATGCCCGGCATTGTCATATTGAGTGGCGACGCGGCCTAGCTCGCTGCCGATGCCTTTGGCCACCATATGAACTTTGTGTCCGACTTCATGAACAACGGTCAAAGCCTGCTTAGCCTGATCCATCGGGGTCCACCATGACCTCGTGCAAATGCAGATATCGGGCGTAGCGGTAAATGCGAGCCCCGCGGCCATCATGTCGACGACATTAAGAGCCTGATCCAAAAGTTGTTGAGCAATACCAGCATCTTGTGATTCAGCCGTCTTTGTCGAGAAGATGGAGGAAGCGATGGGATGGACTGGTATTGCTCGGGTCGAACATAACCGGGAAAGTTTGCGATATCCAAGCGATTTGACGGATGGTGAGTGCCCACACTCCATCCGTCAAATCGCGTGGATATCGCAAACATTCCCGGGTATGTTCGCACCGAGCAATACCAGTCCATCCCAACGCTTACACCC
>JBBRXQ010000007.1:0-20238 GCA_038238515.1 Sphingomonadales bacterium
ACGCTGTTTGTGGTGATCGATCCGCCGGGCTGCGCGCCGATTTATGCCGGGCTTACGGCGAATGCCAGCCCGGGTGAGGCGCGCATCATGGCGCTTCGCGCGTGCCTGATCGCCAGCGCGATTCTGGTGGTGTTCGCGCTGTTTGGCGAAGACTTGCTGGGCGCGCTGCACATCGAGCTTGATAGCTTTCGCATCGCGGGCGGGATCATGCTGTTTCTGATCGCGCTCGACATGGTGTTTGAAAAGCGCACCGAGCGCCGCGAAGAGCGCGCCGAGAAGGTTCGCAGCGCGCAGCCGCAGATCGAGGATGTTTCGGTGTTTCCGATGGCCATGCCGATGCTGGCGGGGCCTGGTTCGATCGCCTCGGTGATGTTGCTCACCGCGCAGGCCAAAGGGATTGAGGAGACGCTGGTAATTCTCACTGCGCTGGGCGCGGTGATGGCGCTAAGCTTTTTGGCACTGATCGCCGCGCGGCCATTGATTCGGTTTCTGGGCGAGCGGGTCGAGGCGGTAATCACGCGGTTGCTTGGCGTGCTGCTCGCCGCGCTTGCCGCGCAATTTGTGATCGATGGGATTCGAGCGCAGTTTTGAAGCTTGCGAACTACTGCAGGGTCACCCGCCCATCGTCGCTGTCGTGCCGCCCGAAAAATTGCATCAGCTGAACCAGAAGCTCGCAACGGGAGGCGAGGTCGTCTGCTTCTAGCAAAGCTTGTTTGGCAGCCGCATCAAATGGCGCAATCTGGGAGACTCCGTTGATCAACGAGAGATCATCCAGCCGCGCGACCGAATCCCAATCGACCGAAAAGCCCTGCGTATCGGCGAATTTGCGCGCCTCTTGCTCAAACGAAGCGCGCTCCACCGCGCTTAGGCTGGCCGCATCGTCATCGCTGATCAGCTCGGCCTCAATTTGCCGAAACTGGGTGGCAACATCGAGCTCGCGGATCATGCGAAAGCGCGACACGCCTTCGAGCAGCACGTTAAAGCCGCCGTCGTCGAGCGCTTCCACTTCGCCGATCTTGCCGACGCAGCCCACGCTAAACAAGGGCGAACCCTGATGCGGCGATTGCGGCTGGATCATCGCGATGCGGCGATCGCGCGCGAGCGCATCAGAGACCATCGCCCGGTAGCGCGGCTCAAAGATATGCAGCGGCAATTGCAGCCCAGGAAACAGCAGCGCGCCCGTGAGCGGAAAGATCGAAAGCCGCATTTTATCCATTGCTCCACTCATAAAAATTTAGCCAAACAGAACTGTAGAAAGCTTGCGCCGGGTCGCTGCTGTCCAAGGATCCTCCAGCCCCACCGCTTCAAATATCTGGAGCAGCCGCGCGCGCGCTGCGCCTTCGTTCCATTGGCGGTCTGCCGTCACCATGGCCAGCAGGGCCGCAGCCGCCGCATCGCGGTCTCCGGCGGCATAAAGCCCGTTGGCGAGCGCAAGCTGTGCGTCCATATCGGAGAGGTCTGCACCGGCGGCGGCGCGCAGCGCGTCAAGCTCGCCGGCCTCAGGCGCATCTTGCGCCAGCGCCAGCGCCGAGCGCGCCTGTGTCATTGCCGGATCGTCGGCGATTACGGGATCGAGCGACGCCAGCACATCTGCCGCGGCAACCCGTTGACCCACCGCCAGAAGCGCGCGGATCAGGCCCGAATGTGCGGCAGCGCTTTCGGGCGCGATTTCGGTAATTTGCGCAAAGATGTCGATGGCGCGTTCGGCGCCGCCATCGCTGCTGCCATTGGCCAGCGCTTCTTCGCCCATCTCCAGCAAGGGGGCGATGTCTTGCACTGGGGTATCACCGCCGGTGATCGGAAGCTGCGCCAGCAGCTGATCGAGCGTTTGGCGCAATTGTTGCTCGGTGCGCGCGGCGGTGAGATCGGCCACGGGCTGGCCCTGAAACAGCGCATAGACAGTGGGGATCGAGCGCACCTGAAACTGCGCGGCGATGAATTGTTCTTCATCAACGTTCAGCTTGGCCAGCACCACGCCCTTGTCGGCATAGTCAGCGGTTACTTTTTCCAGCATCGGGGTGAGCGCTTTGCACGGCCCGCACCATTCTGCCCAGAAATCGAGCACGACGAGCTTGGTCATCGATGGCTCAACCACGTTCGCGCGAAAGCGATCGACCGCTTTCTGCTCGTCAAAATTCAGTCCAAGGCTCGCCACTAAGCTTCTCCGAGCGTCTGTTAATTCATCTTTCCCACCATGTGGTAAGAGTGGCGCATTCGGCAAGAGCGTTGTGGGGCAGATTGGCGCAGCGCGGCGATACCATAGCGATACCTGAGCGATTCAGGCTATTGCATAGCTGCGCAAGCGTTTTTGCAGTTGCGCCCGCCCGATAGGGCCGCTATCGGACCCGCTCACCACTACCGAAGGCTCTTGTAGCAAGCGGTTTGAAACGCACGAGCGGGCGTAGCTCAGTGGTAGAGCACAACCTTGCCAAGGTTGGGGTCGAGGGTTCGAATCCCTTCGCCCGCTCCAGTTTCCCATTGGAAACTGAATAGGTTAAGCGGATTGCGTATGCGCGAAATTTGCTTCCCCGCCCCGTTTCGTATGTCGGGGAAGCAGGGGGGAAGCAGTTGCGCCCGCGTCGTGGCGTGGTTTAGCGTCCGCATTGCAGTATGTTGACGCACGCGAAACCAATGTTCAAGTCATATGCGCTGGTAGAGCCATTAGGCCGGCGGCTTGCGAGCTTTCCGACGTGAGTGCGGTTCGATCCTGCCCAAAATGAGCGCCGCCGAACCCACGCCAGCGCTTGCTGGCCGATCTGGGTGCCATGGCGTTCCGTCGGCCCTGTGCGGCGTAGGCCGCGAGCGGAGCGACGGCGCATGGTGCGTTGAACTTAAACAACATTCTTTCCAAAGCGCCGCATAGCTCGGTCATGAGATGGCGCGGAAACTCACAAGAAAACAAACCCATACAGCACAACCGACGGCGGTGCTTTTATCTGGCCATCCAAAAATTAGCCCTTTCCAGCCGCCCTTCAAGCACCAATTCTGGTACATCAACGCCACTCCAAGCCAAAGTCGCTGAAGCCATTACTGTATAGTGTAGCTTGACGATATACATCGCGCGGGTTACACGCAGTCATGAGAATCAGAAACGTCCTCCACAAAGGGCTGAAGCGGTTCATCGAACGCGACGATGCGAGCGGATTGCAACCTCCCGTGGTCGGCAAGATCGGGCGCATGATTTCGTTCCTGCAAGACATGGCGCACGAGGATGAACTCAGCACCGTGCCAAGCTGGAAGGCTCACCGCCTGACCGGTGATCGTAAAGGCACGTGGAGCCTGTTCGTCACCAGGAACTGGCGGATGACGTTTCGGATCAACGCGGACGAGATCGAGATCATCGACCTCGATTATGAAGATTACCATTAGGAGGCCGATATGAACGCCATGACCGGAATCAGGATGAAGAACCCCGCCCATCCCGGCGGATTCATCAAGCACGAGATCATCGCGCCGCTGGAACTGACCGTGACTGCGGCGGCCAAAGCGCTGGGCGTCACCCGCGCCGCGCTCTCCACCCTCCTCAACGAACGCGCCAGCCTCTCGCCCGAAATGGCGTTACGCGTGGAAAAGGCGTTCGGCGTATCGATGGACACGCTGATGCGGATGCAGAACAGCTATGACATCGTGCAGGCACGCAAGCGCGAGGGGGAGATTAGGGTGGCGCGGTTTGAAGGAGCCGACATACACTTCTGACGGCAATCGACCCAGAGCAAGTCATTCTCGACCGCCAGATTCAACGTCTTGTTCCGCCAAAAGCCGCTACGCTAATTTCGGGATCGCCCAACGGTCCCGTTCATGGCCGCAACTGGGTGGTTTGCTGTCGGTCTGTATTCGCAGGCTATCGCCTCCGCAGAAAAGGCGAAGGAAGTTTCACAGTTCGGCAATATTGCAACCGCGCGCTTCTAGGATAGGCCGCATTTCCCAATAGGCGGCAGGCGTACGGGTAAGGGGGATGTAGGGGTGGAGATGGTGAACAATGTGATATTGCATTCCCATCGAACCAATGTTGCCCAGGCGTGAGCGGAAACTGCGCGTGTCGCGATATCGCCCCTGCGCGCCGGAGTGATGCGGGGCCCAGGACAGGAAGAACAGCAAATAGGTCGATCCGATCTGCACCGGCAGCCACCACAGGAAGAACGCTTCTAGTGCGTGTCCCGTCCACGCCAGCGCGAAAAGAATCGCGAAGTAGGCCAGCCGATACATCAAAGACAACGCGATCAGGTCCTTGCGGCCAGCGCGTTCTAACGATGCGAGATAATCCTGCTGCCGCCTGCCAATGGGTTGGCGTTCGCGGATCGACGTCCAGATAGCGCTCCAAGGCCCCTTGGCACTGATCTGATGATCGGGATCAAGCAGCGGGTTATTGGCATGGCGATGATGATCCAGATGCGTTACCCGCAGCATTTCAAAGGGGTAGATAATCATCCAGCTAGTGCCATGGCCGACCAGTTCGTTGAGCCATCGTAGCGGTGTGCCGGGCCGTGCGATGATATCGTGCTGCGCTTCATGCGTGGGCAGATAGACCAGCGACAGGTTGATCAGAGCAACCAGAAAAGCGGCCCACAGCGGCAAGGTGCCTGTGAACACCAGCGGCCACAGCGCCAGCCAGCATGCCATGTTACCAAAGGCCCAGACAAGGATCAGCCACGGGAACATCCCGCTGTGCCGCCGCGCAATCTGTCGCTCCATCTTCAAAAGCTGCGCTGCGGGAAGAGCCGCCAGATCCGCAGTGTCAGCCGTCGCCTGTCCTGTCATATCCATCTTCCCTTGAACTGCGCGATCAAGCCCCAGCCGATCGCAACGGCCAGACCGAACGACAGGTTGCCGAATGGCACATTCCAGCCGATGGCGGTCAGCGATTGGGAAATCAGCGGTGCAAGAAAGCCCACCGCAAAGATCAGCGGCAGAAATTTCGCGACCGCAGCCATGAGCGAGGGGATGCTCATGCTGCCTTCTCCAGGCCTGCCTGGAACGGCGGTTCGAGCGCGATGACCTTCGCGCGCAAGATTTCCCGGAATTGCGGCGCCGCATCGACCGCCAAGGCCATGTAGAGCCCGCGCAGCGCCCTTCGGCGAAATTCGCCGACACTGATCAACTGATTGGCCCAGTCGCGGAACGGGCCTCTGAAACCGATAAATACCTGCAGGCCCAGCGTTTCGGCTGCAACATGGCCTTCTAACAGTTGGGCGCCGATTGTAGCACGGCACGCCGCCGTCATCATGTCGATGGAAATTTGCGCCGCATTGGCAACTGAGGCAGGACCGTCGCCAGCGGCGGCAAAAGCGCCCAGCACGCGGTCAGATGCAATCACAACGGCGCGATAATAGGCTTCGTCCTCGGCCACAACAGAAAGCGCGGTCTCGATGATGCCCTCGGCCATGGCGAGCGGCGGAAGATCTTCGCCCAGCGTGGCTCGGCTGCCGACGCGTGCCACCCCGTCAAAAACCAACTGACGGATGATTTCGTTCTTGTCCCCGATAAGGTTGTAAAGCGTCGGCGCGGTGATGCCTGCCTCATCAGCCAGTCGGCGCGTGGTCAGCGCATCAAACCCATCGCGCACGATAAGCGTCCGAGCGGCATGCAGGATGTTTTCTCGCCGTTGTTCCATTTTTGGGGATAGTTTTGTCGCCACCAGTTATCTCCATGCGACGCGACTCAGGCGTCCATGGGAAGGAATTGTATCATCGATAAGAATTTTATCAATGATAAATATTAGGGCGCAGTTGAAGCGGCTTTTGGCCACTACCGGCGGACACGCCAGTGTTGAGAGTTTTCGCCTGCGTTGGGTGTCGCTTCCTAACTGTCGGGCTTCTGGAAACGCGCAATGGATAGCCGCCATGGATAGCCCGGACAGGCCGTGTCGGCTGTCGACCCAGACCCGGTCGTTCAGATCTGCTACCTCGAACGTCTGCTTCAGACAAAAGCTGCTGATGGAGCGTTTCGAAGCGGCCCGTCAGCAATGCGCTCATTCGAGCGCTTCTTCACTGATCTCGAAAGCGGCCGTTTGTTCGGCGCGGATCATCGCGTTCACCTCCCTCAAGGCTGCCGTCAACATGCCCTAAATTCGATAGAAATTGCGGAAAAAGCTTCGCAGGATTGTGCCCGGTTGTGCTGATGTCACACCAGCAGGAACACCGCTGCCACCACCGTCATCACCGTAGTCGATAACCACCCACCGACCTTGAGCCCGCGCGAAATTGGCATGCCGCCCATGGCGACTGGGTTGCTCGCAATCAACATGGTCACAACCATCAAAGGCGGTGCCAGTAGTCCGTTGACCACGGCCGCCCAGTAAAGCGCCTTCATCGGATCGATGCCGATGAAGTTGAGCGCCACACCGCCCAGCGTCGCCAGCGCAATCACGCCATAGAATGCCTTCGCCTCGCGCGGCTTGCGGTTCAGACCTTCGGTCCAGTTGAACGCCTCGCTGACCGCATAGGCAGCTGACCCGGCGAGGATCGGCACCGCCAGCATACCCGTACCGATCACGCCGATCGCGAAAAGCGCGAAGGCAAGGTCGCCGGCAATCGGCCGCAGGGCTTCCGCCGCCTGCGCTGCGCTTTCGACTTCGGTGATGCCATTGGCGTGCAGCGTCGCCGCCGTGGCTATGACGATGAACAGCGCAACCAGATGCGAAAAGCCCATTCCGATCAGCGTATCGGTGCGGATCCGGGCGAGCTCCGCGCCGGCCCGGCGTGGAGAAACACATAGCGGCTTGATATGGCGGCGGTGTTGCTCTTCGACTTCCTGCCCGGCCTGCCAGAAGAACAGGTACGGACTGATCGTCGTACCAAAAATCGCCACCAGCGCCATCGCGTGGGGCTTGTCGAAAGTGAACTGGGGAACCAGCGTGCTGCGCATTGCCTCGTCCCAGGGCACATCGACGACAAACACTACCGCGACATAGGAAAATAGCGAAAGCGTTGCCCACTTGAGCACCCTTGAATAGCGGCCATAGGAAACAAACACCTCCAGCAGCACGCTGACCACGCCGAACAGGAAGGTGTATAGTAGCGCAGGGCCCGGAAGCAGCAGGGCAAGCGCCGCTGCCATCGCCCCCAGATCGGCACCGAGATTGATCACATTGGCGATAAGCAGCAGGATCACCACTATCTGGAGCACCCGCCGGGGATAGTGTCGGCGCAGGTTCTGCGCGATCCCACGCCCCGTTGTCGCGCCGATCTGGGCGCAAACCGCCTGGATCGATGCAAGCAACGGAAAGCCGAAGAACATCGTCCAGGCAAGGCCATAGCCAAACTGCGCACCGGCCTGACTATATGTGCCGATGCCGCTGGGATCATCATCGGCAGCGCCGGTTACCAGCCCCGGGCCAAGCACCTTGAGCCAGTTGCGACGCCGGTGGTGTTTCACTTTGCCATTCACAGTGGTTCCGGTCCGTTCCTGACAATTAATGCTGCCTGCAGCAGATCATCGTTTATCCGCCGCCGCATGCCAACAACTGTTCGCAAGGATCGGCCCGGTAACGGTACGCATATGAGCGCCTTTCGCTCGTTCCGACGAACCCATGGCATGCCGTGTTCGAGGCGACGAAGGCAGTTTGCGCCTAAAGCCGTCGTCCGCGTTCAGGCGTGCTTGGGTGGCTTTTGCGTTCAGTCCGCCATTCCGGCTCACGTCAATCATCATCGCGTCCGCCCTCTTCACCTTCGCCAGAAGCACTGCGATGGCAGCGCGCGCAGTTTTCGATGTTGCGGATGCCTTCTTCTGCATGTTCCGCGCGAATCTGAGTAGGTTGATGCTCGTGGCATCCATAGCAAGTGTAGCGCTTGAAATTGCCGCCGACATGGCAGGTAGCGCATGCAGTCTTGTGCGGCCCGGTCAGT
This sequence comes from Sphingomonadales bacterium, assembly GCA_038238515.1. Classification (GTDB taxonomy): domain Bacteria; phylum Pseudomonadota; class Alphaproteobacteria; order Sphingomonadales; family Sphingomonadaceae; genus Novosphingobium. The sequence goes on from JBBRXQ010000007.1 coordinate 7,845, forward strand.
GCGAAGAAGCGGGTATGATCGAAGCTCGCCTGTTTCCATGCCTTCTGCGTATGGCACTGCGCACAGTTGCTGCCGGCTTGCGTATGGAGCGTGGTGAGCGGCGCGCGGTGGCATGATGCGCACTGGCCGCGCACCTCGGGCCGCAACACTTCATGCGCGAAGCTCGTCTTTGCCGCCCCTGCCAGTTTCGGGCCGCTGTGGCCGCTATGACAGGCCAAGCAATTTGTCTGCGACAACGCCTGATGAAACGGGATGCCTCGCTGGCGCTGCACAATCGCGGCCCCTTTGGTGGTCCGGATGCCGATGTCCGTCACCTTGTGGCAGGCCACGCAGCGATCCGACGATGCTCCCTGAAAGGGCGTGTGGCAGGCAAAGCAATTGTCCGCCATTGCAGTATGCGCCGGTATTAGCGGCCCCGGAGCGACCATCACATGCGGCCTTGCGAAGACGGCAGCGATTATAGCGCAAAGACCAATGGCGATAAGGATGAGACCGTGGCGTCGTGTCATTTCCACCCCCAGAACAGGAAAATGGAAGTGATGTGCGCCAGTGCCAGAACAGCGAACGCCAGCGTGATCGGCACGTGAATTACACGCCATTGCTTGACAGCGCGGTAGGTGAGGCTGTCCCAATGGGTCTGTTCGTCAACGTCCGCGGGCGAGAGCCCTTCTGCTGCCAGCCGGTTTCGCGTGGCTCCAAGCCGTTTGCGTGCACGCTCGATCAGGAATTTGCCCGTCAGGCCGCTGGCAACGTTGATGAGCATCGCCCAGACCGCCAGCCATCCTAGCCAAGCGTTGAAGTGAATGCCGGCATGGACCAGCACCAGCAGCGAACCGGCCCAAGCCAGCCGTTCATGCCAACGCAGCAGATTGACCGGCTTGCCCGCCTTGATCAGCTTGCGTTTACGCATCGAATAGCCCGACGACGCGAGGATCAGCAGCACGCCGGGGATACCCAGATAGCGCCCAACCCAGACCATCTGCGACCAATGCAACAGCGCATCAAGCGCCAGCGCTGCTCCGCCGAGCAGGGCGAGTGAAAGATAGAACGGGATGACGTCGCGGCTGAGCAGGCTGGCTGGCCAACGGCTCAAGCGCTGCGCTCCGCATGGCAAGGCCACACAGGCAGCGCGCTTTTGACGCCGATAACTTGGTCCAAGCGCATCAGACAGCGGTGCCGACCAGTTTTCCGATCCCTGCTGTCAAAGCCATGGCCAGCGCCCCCCAGAAGGTCACGCGCAAGGTTGCCTTCCAGACTGGCGCGCCACCTGCCCGCGCGCCCACACCGCCCAGCAAGGCCAGAAACAGCAGCGAGGCCAGCGCTTCGACGGGCACCAGCAAATGACCCGGCACAAGGAAGACGATCGCCAGCGGCAAGGCAGCTCCCGCCGTGAATGTCGCGGCGGATGTGAAAGCTGCCTGGATCGGCCGCGCGGTGGTCATTTCCGAAATGCCTAACTCGTCATGCGCGTGCGCGCCCAGCGCATCCTTCGCCATCAACTGCCGGGCAACCGTATCAGCGGTTGCCGGATCGACCCCGCGCTTCACATAAATTCCCGCCAGTTCGTGCACTTCGGCATCGTCGTCTGCCGCCAGTTCAGCGCGTTCGCGCGCCAGATCGGCCTGTTCGGTATCCGACTGGGAACTGACCGAGACATATTCGCCCGCTGCCATCGACATGGCCCCGGCCACCAGCCCGGCAGCGCCCGCTACCAGAATGTCGGCAGGCTTGGCTGCGGCGGCGGCAACCCCGATGATGAGACTGGCAGTCGATACGATACCGTCGTTGGCTCCCAGCACAGCAGCGCGTAGCCATCCGATCCGCGAGACAAGGTGCCGCTCAGGATGAAGGTGAAGTCTGGTCATCGGGCCAGCTTCTGCGCAAGTCCTGACAGAGACCTGACGGCGGCAGTTATCTTTCCGCCACAAACGGCGCGAACGTAACCCGGAACAATGCCCCACCTCCGGGCGAGTTTTCGATCGTGATCGCGCCGCCATGCGCCTGAGCGAGCCGCTGGACAATGCCAAGCCCAAGGCCCGCTCCATCGGTTTTGCGGCGGTCCTTACGCCAGAAGCGTTCGAAGACATGGGGCAAGTCTTCGTCAGAAATGCCTGGGCCATAGTCGCGCACACTAAGTTGCGGCCCCGGCCCGGCTTTTACCTCGATCGGTGTATCGCCCGCTGCGTGCGCTAGTGCATTGTCGATCAGGTTTCTATAAATCCGATAGATCGCCTCCGCATGGCCAAGCGCCCGCGTCTCGCCAATCGCTTCGAAACGAAGGTCGCGCTGCGCCGCAAACACCTTGGGTGCCATTGCCGCGACAATGTCCCGGCCAATATCGGCCAGATCAACCGCTGTATCAGGTTCGATTGCCATCGCATCAGCTTGGGCCAAGTCGAGCATCTGGCCGACCAGCCGCGTCATATGCTGGGTGTCGGCCTGAAGGTCGTCACGCAGCGGGCCGGGTGGCAATCGGTCGAGCGAAAGCTGCATGATTGAAAGCGGCGTGCGCAGTTCATGGGCGGCATTGGCGGTAAACCCGCGCAGTATCGCCATTGTCTCATCCAGCCGGGTGAGCGCGCGGTTGACTGCCCGCACCAGTGTGTTGACCTCGCGCGGTGCAGGCGCTTCGGACAGTCGCAACAGGACATTATCGGGATCGAGCGCGTCGACTTCGGTTTGCGCACGCCGCAATGGTTTGAGGACGCGGCGCACGGCGAACACATTGAAAATCAGCAGCAGCAGCGACAACGGGATCAGCGGAAGTGCAACATGCTGGACAATTTCGTTCGCAATCACAGGCACATAGGGTCCGATGCCGTCGCCTTCGAACTGCATGAATAGCCAGCGCTGCTGCCCGCCCTGTATCACAGAACGCACTCCGGTGATGCGATAACCGCCGGGAACGCGCTCACGCCGGGTCCAGTCCATCAGCATGCCCGTTGCGGCTCCGGCGCGCTGCGGCGCGGTGGTTCCGGCTGCGACGTCCATATCGACATACCGTGCCGACCAATGCTCGGCACCAGGCGGGCCGGCCAGCAGATCAGGTTCCAGCGCCGTGGATTGTTCGGCCTTGTGCGCCTCAAGTGTCAGCAGTTCCTGCGCCAGCGATTCAGGCTGGCTGCTATAGGTGAACACAACGATACACACGTCGAGCAGCGCAAATAGCAGCGTGAAGGCGGCAAGCCGGGTTGCGATTTGCCGGAACAGGGTTGGCCCGGCCGGGCCCTTCTTGCTGTTGCCCGCTCTATCCATCGGCGGGAACCGGCGCGAACAGAGCGTAGCCGACACCGTGAACCGTGCGGATCTGCACATTGGCACCGGCGCTCGTCAGCCGTTTGCGCAGCCGCGACATGCAGGCCTCCAGTGCGTTGGGCGTCACTTCTGCGTCCATCGAATACAGCGCGCCTTCAAGCGCTGGCTTGGCGACGACATGGCCGGCCCGGCGCAGCAGGCATTCGAGCAGATCGACCTCGCGCGGGGTTGCATCGACCGGCGTGCCGCCAACCGAAACACTGCGCTCGGCCGTATCGAGCATGACATTGCCTGCGACGAGTTGGGTGCCGAGCGAGGCGCCGGGCCGCCGCAGCAAAGCGCGGCAGCGCGCTGCCAGTTCCGGGATCTGGAACGGCTTGACCAGATAATCATCGGCGCCTGCATCCAGCCCGGTCACCCGGTCATCCAGCCCGCCCCGCGCCGTCAGGATAAGCACCGGCATCATATCGCGGCGTCTGCGCAGGCTGCGAATAAGATCGAGGCCATCGCCATCGGGCAAGCCGAGATCGAGCAGCATCAGGTCATAGTCGTTGATCTTCAACGCGTGTTCGGCGCCGTCGACCGTCTCGCACCAGTCCACAGCAAAGCCTTGACGGTCGAGCCCTTCGCGGATCAGGCTCGCCAACCTGGCGTTATCTTCAACGAGTAACAGGCGCATGGTCGATGTCCGTCCCCTCTGCAGCCCGCTTGTAACCGGTAACCATCGCGAGCGGGAGGTTTTCGCGGTGACGCGCGCTCTCAACGATTGCGCCGATAATGTGCAACGCGATCGCGCCAGTCAGGATATTGGCCGAGACTTCATGAACCGTTTCGACCCAGCCCACACCCCAAAATGCATCCAGCCCCATCATCCAGCCTGTGGCACTGACAGCGGCGAGCAGGACCATTAATAGGACAATCATGGCAGCGCCTGCCGGGTTGTGACCAACGTATCGCGGCTCACGGCGTTTGGTCATAGCTGATACATAGCTGATCAGCCCGCGTGGGCCCGGAACAAAATTGGCAAAGCGCGCGTGGCCGCGCCCGACAAAGCCCCAACAAATTCGTATCGCCAGAGCGGCCACGACAAGATAGCCGATGTCGACATGCCAATCGCGTGCTTCACGAAGAAACGTCAGATTGGCGAGGACGCCTCCAGCAACGGTCCAGTGAAAAATCCGAATTAAAGGGTCCCACACTCTGACCCGGGTTACAGCCGGTGCAGAATGCGGAGGGACAAAAGCGAGGCTGGCCGGAGCCCGATTAATCGACATTGTTTTCGACAATCGCGCCGGTCACCGGATTGAAATAGACTTCGGCCCGCTTACCATCCTTGGTGATGGCGTAGATTTCGTAGCAGGTGCCCGAGACAGCGAACACCTTGATGCTGCGGTAGCCCATCTTGGCGATTTTCGCCTTCATCTGAGCCGGGGTCATCCACTGCGATTGGGGGAGGGTTGTGCAGGCGGGCGCGGCAACAGCGATGGTGCTGGCTGACAGCGCTGAGGCGGCAAGAGCCAGCTTGAGCAGAATGGAACGCTTCATGATAAAATCTTTCGTTCTGAGCGGAGGGGCGAAGTGCCCGGCCCAACTGATCTGCGCTGCGCCGCTGACGAAAAGCTGACAGGCGGACGAAATAGAAAACTGCTGAAATTCGACGTTTGGCGAACCCTGTCAGCAGCGCGTCAGAACTTCAGTCGAGATACCGGTGGTCGCCTGTCCTGGCGTCCCCGGAGACCATATCATGAAACGACTTCTGATTTCGACGGCGGCTTGCGCTGCAGCTTTCCTCTCGACCAGCGCGATGGCGGCGCCCCCTGAAGCGAAGCCCCTTTCCGCCCAGACCCGCGCGAATCTTGAGGCGGCAATGCACGGCGAAGCCTATGCCAACCTCAAATATCTGCGCTACGCCGATCAGGCAGAAGCTGCCGGCAAGCCAGAGCTTGCAAAACTGTTTCGCGAGTCTGCGAATATCGAGGCAAACGAGCATTTCGATCGCGAGGCTCAGGCGCTGAAACTCGGGGGTGCCAACAGCGCCAATCTCGAAGATGCGATGGCCGGCGAACACTACGAAAATGTCACGATGTATATCGACTTTGCCAATCAGGCTGAAGCCGATGGCGACATCAAGGTCGCCGCAATGTTCCGGCAGATCGCGGTCGACGAAGGCACCCATTACGAGGCTTACAAGGCTGCGCTGGCGAAACTGCCCCCCCGTTGAGCCAGCGCCCAGCACCGGCCGACTTCCCCCGCCGGCCGGTGCTGACATTTTCGCTCGGCCCAAATCGAGCTGGCTATGAATGTGACGCGGGCCGACGGGCGATGGTCGGTTACTGGCGGAAGCCGACGTTTAGCTGTCCAGAAGTGAGCGGCAGGAATGTTGTCTAATTGATTCTTGCATGTAGCTTTCTTTCTTCCCTTTTTCCCGTTCGCCAATGGTTGTCTTCGAGGTCATCGGACAGCTGTGGCAGCTTTTCGTCCGAGCCTTCATGATCGCGGCCGAGCGGAATAGGTGGACGTCTCTGAGTCCCAAACGAGGTTTGACCCTCTACTTTTCTGACGAGATCGTCCTGGGCATGGCTGATCGGGAAGAGAAACGCCGGGCTCATCCTCCCATATTGAAGCGCCAGTGCGACTTCGTACCATACAGGAGGGTGGCTAAATCAATTACGCGGTGTCCCAATAGACGCCATTCAAGGCGCCGCCCGCAGCATCGCCAAAGTCCGCGCCTGTTTGATCTCGCGCACACTCCGCAATTCGCCGCCATCCAGCAATCGCGCGATCTCTGCCGCTACCTGATCGGCTGCGATGATCAGTGCGGTGTCGAGGTGGACATAGCGTTGTGTCACACCGCGCGGAGCGTGGCCGAGCAAACCGGAGATTGTCAGTTCGCTGAACCCTTGCGAGGCCGCTAGGCTGGCGAAACTGTGGCGCAGGGTGTGCGGGGTTATGTCGGCCAGCCCGGCACGCGCGCAAACGCGGTCGAGCACCCGGACAACGCCGATGAAATGGCTTTCCCCCCAATCTGCTGGAAAGACGTAGGGGGAATGGTTGCGACCCGCCTGCTCCTCCAGGCAGTTCATTGCCGCGTCCCCCGCCACCCGCATCTGCGGGCCGGATTTAGTGTCCGGGAACCGAACAAGATTTTCGTCGGGCTGCACCCACTCCTTGCGCATCGCCAGCACCTCCATGCGGCGGAAGCCGGTGAGCAGCATGACACGGATCGCGGCAAGGCCAGTGGGGTGTTCGCCCTCGCGCTCCAACTGCGTCATCACTTTGCCCAGGTGGCGGATTTCGCCTGCGCTGAGGTGCCGCTTGAGCTTCTGCGAGGCCATGATGCGCACGCCCGTTGCCGGGCTGACCTCAATGAGCCCAAGGCGGCGGGCATGGTTGAACAGGCTGCGTAGCGTGCTGATTGCACGGGCGGCAACGCCGATGCCGCCTGCGGTCTGGCCGCCCCTGCTGGTCTTGCGTGCTCTCGCGGTGCGGCCAGCGGCGATGTCGCCCTGCAAATGTTCGATGTCGGCCAACTTCAACTGGCTGACGACGCGGTTGCCGATGAGCGGTTTGATGTGCAATTCGATCCGGCTGCGGTCGCCAGACAGCGATGATGCCTTGATCGGGCGGCGGTTGCGTCCGATCAGCCACCCGGCTTCGGCTTCGGTCAGATACCAGTCGCATAGCGCCGTCACGGTCAGACCCTGCCTGATGGCGTGACGCTCGGCGGACGGGTCGGCGCCGTCGATCACGGCGGCGAGTTTCTTCTGGGCCAAGTCGCGCGCCTGCTCGACGGTCAGCACGCCATATTGGCCGATGACGCAGCGGCGGGTCCGGCCCTCCGCGTTGCGATACTGGATGATGAAGGTTTTGGTGCCACTCGGCTTCACGCGAACGCCAAAGCCGCGCAGCTCACCATCCCATTGGAAGGCGTCTCGCCGGCGATCGGGTTTGAGAGTGTCGATGGTGCGTTTGGTCAATCTGGTCATGGGTGCCGTCCGTGATGTTCTGTTCTATACTTCTCAAATTCGCCCCAGGGTTCCGGCGGGCCGCGCGCCTGCAATCTGCTTCCCCACGCAGGTGCAGCATGACCGGGGAAGCAGGGGGGAAGCAGTAGACGGGAAACCGCCGGTAATTGCAGAGTAGCGACAGCGACTCGCAGATCAATGCAAGGCATTGATCTTAAGTAGTTTATCGTGGATTTGGCAGCTAACGGCCACGCTGGCGAAAATGCCCAGACCCGGTTGCCAAGGTTGGGGTCGAGGGTTCGAATCCCTTCGCCCGCTCCAGTTTTTCTACGGAAAAACAATTGTTTGTGCGATATGACTGCGGCACTCGCCTGCTTACATCCCACGATGATCTCCACACTGTCAGCAATGTGTAAGCGCGACGGATCGTCTCCCGTTTGCGATGAACTGCAAAGTGTGGCGGGAGACGTGCTGCATTCAGCGCACCGACAACTGCCTTCTTCAATGGCGAGCCGCATGTTGGCCGTCTGATCCTGCGTGACCTGGTCAATGCCTCGGTCGGGTTCAAGGATCTGGCCACCGAGACCAACCGCCCGAGCGAGAGCCTTCACCGGATGCTTTCGGAGAAGGGCAACCCGAGCATGGACAATCTCGCCGCGATCTTCGGCGCGGTGCGCAAGCGGCTCGGATTAGAATTTGAGGCAAGCACAATTGCGCAGCGTCTATGAACTGTCCAATCTTGGCCGGACATTTCTCTGCGCACCAATGGCGAAGCCAGCACCCCGCTGTCGGACAGCCCCAAGCCTAGCTGATCGACCGAGAGCCGCCCATCAGGATTGAGGATGATCTCCACAACCAGACCGTCGGCCCGCCAGGTCGCAATCGACACGCCCATCGCTGTTCGCGGCATGCGGGCGCCGCGTGATCGTGCTTCAATTCGGGCCGGGAGGGGCGTAGTTTGGATAGCCACCTTTATTCCATTCGCGGCCGCAGTTCGATGCGCCCCGGGGTCAGCGTGTAATGTCCGCTCAAAGTCAGCCGAACGGCAACGGGCACATTCTGTTCGTTTGCCAGGTACCAGCCCTGCACGCCGGTCATGGGCGCCACGAGCTGCCCGTAGCTTTCTGAAGTGGCCGCCTCCTCGCGGTAGAACATCACCGCCTTGTTGGCATCGGACTCACCGTGGAATTCGGATACCACCGGCGCGCTGGCGGCCAGTGCATAGAGCATGACATCCCCGGTCTGCATGTGAACCTTATACTCCAGCCGCGATCCCGGTTGACCCATAGGTGCCAAGGTCAGTTCGACAACGTCGGCACGATGCATTTGGTCGGCAGCACGATGGATCGACATGCCTGGCAGGTCGTCCGTGCGGAACTCGGGCGACTGGGCCGAGGCTGGCAAGCCAAGCAAGGCTGTAAGCGCAAGCGCGGCGGACGTCTTCAGGTGCAGGATCATGGATACTCTCTTTCTACGATTGATTGATAATTGCAGCAGATGGAGCCTTGCGAGGGCGGCGCAGCCTGCGCCAGCCGACCACGACCGCCGTGGCAGAACTGATCAGGCCGGCGATCGACATCAGCCAGATCAGCACGTCGCGAGCGGGCGGCGTTCCCAGCAACAGGTTCAGATCCCAGCGGTGGAACAGGTCAAACAGCCAGCGATAGACGCGGCGCTTCGCGTCCGCTTCGCCGAGGATCTCTCCGCTTGCCGGATCGATATGGACCCAGGTTGCCGCCTCATCGGCAAACTTCACCCGCAGCACCGGAAGGTGCGCCTCACCGCGCACTGCGTACCAATAGGCGTCAGGCCGGGTCAGCATATCAATCGCGGCAACCGGGACACCGGGCACAAGGACCGTCGCATGTTCTGTGATGCGATCATGATCGGGCCGGAGCGGCAAGTTGGTGTCGGCGGCCAGCAGGCGATCTTCTGCCCCCGGTTGCTGCAAGCGCAGGAATGGCCGGTCGGCGGCGGATTGCCATACAAGCCGGTGCGCCTGCGGTGCGGCCTGGACGAGCGGGCCAAGGTCGGGGGCAGGCAGTGGAGTTTCACCGGCATAGGCCTGCAAGGCCTCAGACCCGATCCCGTCGCTGGCGAACAGCCGGAATGGATCGACAGACAACCAGCCGGAGAAGATCCACAGCAGCAGAAAGGCAGAGCCGACCAGGCCGGACACATGGTGCCACTTCATCCACCCGCGATAGGGCGTCATTCTCCCGCCCTTGAAGCGTTTGCGTCCGGCACGCACGCGCATCAGGCCGATCCAGACGCCGGTAATTGCGGCAAGAATGCAGGGCCCCGAAACCCACATCACCACTTGCCGCCACAAGGGCTGTTCCTCACGCAACGCCCGCGGATAGAGCCAGTGCGGCACCGAGCCCAGCCAGTTCCAGAATCTTTCACCCTGCGCGGTATCGAGCACGACTTCGCCCGTGCGGGACGAGACATAGAGCACCCGGCCATTGTGGCCCCTCAGCTCCGCCTTCCACAGCGGCCGGTGCTGTTCATAGCGCTCGGCCACAGTCCACTGGTCGCTGTGGATGGTCCGCATGGCAGTGACAGGGGTCTTGCCGAACCCGGCGGCAATGGCTTGAGCCTCGCCCTCTCCTGCGGTGCCCGCAGCCTCACCAGAGTCGGCCCAGACCGAGAATGGTTCCCCTTCCCAAGGGCTCAGCCGCCAGACCGGCCTGTCACCGCGCATTTCCAGCGTGATCTGCCGCAGCGGCGTGTCCACCACCGGGGGCTGGGCCACCTGCTCCCAGGCAATCGGGTCAAGGCCCGCCAGCCTCTCTTCAGAGTCAAGCGAGGGGAAGGGAACGTAAAGCATGACCAGGCCAGAGGCGAACCACATGACCAACAGCAGGCAGGTGGCAATGCCGATCCACCGGTGGACCAGATAGAGCCATCGCTTCACGGCATGCCAGCCCACCGCAGTTCACCTGTCCCGCGGGTCAGAAGCTGGCGCGAACAGCGACGTCGAACGAACGCGGCCTACCCAGAATCCACTGCTCGTTGCCATAAGTGCTGAATGCGTAATCCTCGCCGAACAGATTGTAGACGCGAAGATCCAGCGCGACATTCTGTGTGAGGGCATAGCTCGCACCCAGGTCCACGACGGTGTAGGACGGGACGCGGAAGGCGTTGGCATTGTCGGTGAAGCGCCGTCCGACATAGCGCAGGTTGGCGCGGGCCGAGAAGCGGCTGCCGTCGCTCCAGCGCAGCTCCGCATTGGCCGCCGCTTCGGGCACCTGGGGCGGGGTCCGGTCGTTGAACCCCTCAAACTCATCGAAATTGGCATCGAGCACGGTGCCATTGGCCGAAAAGCCAAAACCGCCCGGAAGTTCCAGATCGATGCTTGCCTCTATCCCCTGCGAAGAGCGCTGCCCCACCTGATCGATCGCTCCGCCCGGTACGTTCTGAGTGAACAGGTTTTGCTTGACCAGACGATAGGCCGCCAGCGTGAAGCTGCCGCGCCCGTCCATGAACAGGCCTTTCACCCCCGCCTCGTACTGATAGCCATCAGCATAGGTCAGCTGGAACTGTGCCGCCGAAGTAGCAAAGGTGGTCAGCGTGCCGAGCGGATCGACGGCTGTTGCATATTGCGCATAGAGCGACAGGTTCTCGTTTGGCTGGTAAACCGCGCCGACCCGCCAGGTGGTGCTGGACAGGTTTTTGAACGCATCCTGCCCACCGTTCAGCGCCGGGGTCTCGCCCGTAATGACTCCACCGGTATAGACAAAATTGAACCGGCCCGTTTCATTCTCTTCATGCCGGATGCCAGCGACGATTGAGATCTGCTCGGACAATTCCAGCTTGTCTTCGGCATAGATGGCCCAGGTCGTCGTCCTGGTGCGGTAGCGCGGCAGCAACCCCACGGTATCGAGGAACAGCCCCGGATTGAAACCGGTCAGTGCCACTTGGTCTTGCTGCGGAACGGAGGCGAACATGTGAGAATAGTTCAACTTGAACTGGTTCAGGTCGTAACCGATCAGCAGGTTGTTACCGGCCCCGCCGCCAAAATTCTGCGCAAAGGTCACATAGCCCTGACTGCCGAACTGGTCGGCATCATGGATAATCCCGAAGTTGTCGGACCTAGCGATCAGGCCCGGACCAGTACCGCTAGCGGGCGGCACCCAGTCATAGGTCTCCAGATTGCGCCATTTGCGATTGCTGGTGATGTAATAGGCCGTGTTCGCGATGCTGATTGTATCGCTCACATCCCAGTCAACGGTCAGCGCGGTGCGATTGTCGCGAAACCGCATTACGGCATCGCCGATGTTATAGTTCTCGCGCCGGATCGACGTATCCAGTTTGCCATCGATCAGCGGCGTACCGAAGTAGCGCATCGGATTGGCGTTACCGAAATCGTTGCGCAGGGTGACAGTGAGACTGTCGGTCGGGGTGAATTCGAGCGCGCCCGAGATTGCCAGATTGTTGTTGTCGCCGCGATCGACGAAACCATCGGACTGACGATAGCTGGCATCAATGCGGAAAGCGAACATCTCGCCCAGCGGGCCGCCCGCACCTGCCGCCACGTTCCAGCTGTTCTGCGAACCGTACCCGACTTGCCCTTCCAGTTCGAAGTCCTCGGAATTGGGGCTCTTGGGAATTACATTGACCACACCGCCGAGCGCGCCCTGGCCGAACAATACCGAGGAAGGACCGCTTAACACCTCGATCCGTTCAACGTTCCATGGGTCGGATGGGAAGGTGATCGTGCCGTTGTTGGGGAACAGGCGCAGGCCGTCGTACAACTGCAATACCGAACCCTGCCCGTTGAACCCGCGCACCGCGAAAGTCAGCCCGCCGTTGCCAGGATTGCCATTGTTCGTGATGCCCGGAGCGCGCGAGACAGCATCTACGATGGCGATATCGCCGCGCGCGCGGATGTCATCACCCGTGACCACGCTCACCGTCGCCGGAGTTTCTAGCACGCTGAGCCCAAGGCGCGAACCGGTCGCCGACTCCGACGTCAATATCTGCTCGCGCTGTGCTGTCACGATAATGTCGTCATCGGTGTCGGAGCTCTCCGCATTCGCGGTGTTCGGCACCACTGCCGCCAATGCAATAAATGATAGGCTCGATGCCCGGGATAAGGTGGTCCGGTTCACGATTGGTCCTTTTCAGCAGTCAGTTGTCTTGGAAGTTGAGGGGAGGTGGCAGACGCCTGA
>JBBRXQ010000008.1:0-19953 GCA_038238515.1 Sphingomonadales bacterium
GAACGATGAGCAATGTGAGCAAAGTTGACAAAGTAAGCCCGCCAATCACAACAATACTTGTCGGCGTACGCCAACCACCGTTGCTGCCAATGGAAAGCGCGGTGGGGATCATACCCGCGATCATCGCAACCGAGGTCATAACAATCGGCTGGGCGCGCTTGTGCCCAGCTTCGATGATCGCCGAAAGTTTGTCAGTGCCTGCGGCCATCTCTTCAATCGCAAAATCGATCAACAAGATCGAGTTTTTGGCGACAATGCCGAACAACATCAGAACGCCGATGAAAACTGGCATGGACAACGAATATCCCGTTACCAGCAGGAGCAGAAAGCCGCCGAGCGGAGCTAAAAACAGCGATCCCATGTTGACCAGCGGCGATACGAAACGATGATAGAGCAGCACGAGCACCGAGAACACCAGCAGCACACCAGCCGCCAAAGCCACAATGAAATTGTTGATCATTTCTGCTTGCCAGCGTTCCTGTCCGGCAGCTGCATTGGAAACCCCTTGCGGCAAGTTTTTGAGAATCGGCAGGTTCTGGACGGCCTTAGTAGCCGTACCTTTGGCCACGGCGGGCGCGAGATCTGCACCAACGAACACGCGGCGGCTTTGATTGTAGCGCTGGATCGAAGTGGGGCCGGAGCCAAAGCTGATCGAGGCAACGCGCGAGAGGGGGACCGAGCCTCCTATCGCAGTTGGCACAGGCAGATTCTCGATGGTTGAGAGGTTGCGGCGCGAATCGACTGGTAACTTGACCCGGATCGGCACTTGTCGGTCTGAGAAAGAAAACTTTGCGCTATTCTGATCGATCTCGCCCTGCGTTGCGATGCGGATGGCTTGGCTGAGGGACTGCGTAGTTACACCAAGTGACGCGGCAAGGTCTAAGTGCGGAGTGATCACGATCTCGGGTCGGCGCAAATCGGCGCTGATGCGAGGTGCGACCAGTTCAGGGCGCCCGCTCATCTGCTCAACGAGAGTTTGTGCCGTTTTTTGCAAGAGCTCTGGGTCAGAACCCGAGAGCATAACGCTGATCGGTCTCCCAGACCCACCGCCCGGGCCGCCGCCATTAACATCAGCGAAGCTAACCCGCGCGTCTGCGACGTTCTGGAGGCGTGGCGTCATTGCGCGTTCAAACTCGATGCTGGAACGAGGACGGTCTTTTTTAAGCGAGATAAACACCCGCCCGCTGCCTTCATTTATTCGCTCTAACGCGACGTCGACTTCTGGCTCATTCTTGATCAGCCCAACAACTTCGTCAATTTTCCGCTCGGTCTGCTCGATAGTTGTACCGGGCACCATTTCCACCGTGATTCGGCTAAACTCGTTGTCCGTGTCGGGAAAGAATTGCGATGGCGTGACAAAAATGATTGCCACGGTGAGTGCAAGCGCTCCCACGCCAATGCCCATCATCCATAAGCGATGATCAAGCAAGTACGCCCGGAACCGGCGCTGCGGGTACTTGGCCCGGTAAGCGGCTACCTTGCTTACATCGAGTGACCACTGCAACACCTGCATGTATCGGTCCATCATCGGACCAGTGCCATGCGCGGCCTGCCCATGCGGCTTCAGGAAATAAGCTGCGACCATCGGCGTAATAAGGCGCGCGACGAGCAACGAGAACAATACCGCTACAACTACTGTGAGGCCAAAATTCTTGAAGAACTGGCCGGAAACGCCCGGCATAAGCGCGACGGGAAGGAATACCGCGACAATGGAGAAGGTGGTCGCCACAACCGCCAAACCAATCTCGTCCGCCGCGTCGATCGAGGCTTGATAGGCTGATTTGCCCATTCGCATATGGCGCACGATGTTCTCGATCTCCACGATCGCGTCATCGACCAGAACCCCTGCGACCAAGCCGAGAGCAAGCAGCGACATTTGATTCAATGTGAAGCCAAGGAGGGTCATCGCCCAAAATGTAGGGATTGCTGACAAGGGAATGGCGATCGCCGAAACAATCGTAGCCCGCCAATCGCGCAGGAAGAAAAACACTACGATCACGGCGAGGACAGCTCCTTCGACCATGGCCGCCATCGACGTGTGATACTGATCTTTGATTTCGCCAACGTTTGAAAACAGGCGCGTGAAGCGCACTTTGCCGCCCTGATCCTTCTCAAGCGCTTTCAGTTCCTCGACCGCGCTATCATACACGCTAACATCTGATTCTCCGCGTGCCCGCGAAATGCTGAAAGTCACCACTTGTTTGCCGTTGAATTTGGCAAGCGAGGTTGTCTCGCTGAAGCCATCGCGCACTTCTGCGACATCGGAAAGGCGGATTCTGCGGCCAGAAGGAAGTCCGATTTCAGATTGAGAAAGGGCGAAGGCCGAAGCGGCATTGCCCAGAACCCGCACGGACTGACGTGAGCCGGCAACTTCTGCGCGTCCGCCAGCCGCATTGATATTGGTCTGCCGCAACACGGCGTTAAGTTGCGACGCTGTAACGCCTTGTGCCCTCATCCGCAGCGGATCGAGCGTCACAGTGATTTCGCGGCTAACCCCGCCGCCACGCTCAACATTGGCCATTCCGGCAACCGCGAGCAATCGCTTACGCACCGTATCATCGATAAACCAAGAGAGTTGTTCGATCGTCATATCGTCCGCTGAAACAGCGAAGTAAGCTATTGGATCGGAGGACGTTTCTTCCTTAGTGACTTGGGGCTCAAGAATGCCGTCTGGCAGATCGCTGCGAATCTGATCGACGTGATTCTTTACCTCGTTGACGGCGGCATTAATGTCGCTGCCGATCTTGAACGTTACCAAAGTCTGGCTGGAGCCCTCAGAAGAGGTCGAACTCACCGTATCAACGCCAGCGATCGTGCGAACTGCAGATTCTACGCGCTGGGTGACCTGGTTTTCGAGCTCGGTTGGCGCGGCTCCTGGCTGCGTTATCGAAACGATCACCAGTGGAAATTCGATATCAGGCTGATCCTGCACCTTCATGCTCATGAAAGCGACAATACCGGCCACGGTAAGGCCAATGAAGATGACGATTGAAACGACCGGATTTCGGATTGACCAAGCGGAAAGGTTACGAAAACCCATAAAAATCTCTCTCGTTCACAGGCCCTGAGGCAATGCTGCGCTGGATGGCTTGACCAACACAGGCCGCACGGAGTCGCCGGAATTAAGAAAGCCGCCCGCGCGCATTACAACTTGCTCATTGCCACTGAGGCCTTGAGCAATGACAATACCTTGCGCGGTGACTTCACCGAGCTTAATTTGGCGCTTTTCAACCTTGTTTTTGATGCCGACGACAAAAACAAATGCGCCGCTTTGATCCGATTGAATCGCGGATTCGGGAAGAACTGGTGCCAGAATTGACCCGCTGATGATCTTCGCGCTGGCGAAACCGCCCGGACGGAGTGCGGGGCTATAGGCAAGTGCGATCCGCGCCATTCCCTCGCGCGTTTGCGCATCAATAGTAGGGGACAATTGCCAGATCTGTCCAGGGTAGGTTTGCGCAGTTCCCACTGGCAGCACTTCGGCGGAAACGCCCACGGAGAGCCGGGCCAAGTCGCTTTCGCCAAGACGTGCCTGCATTTCAAGCTCGCCATCGCGGGCGATTCGAAACAAAACGCCGGAACCTGGGCCAACGATTTGACCAGTCTCAACGCCGCGCGAAAGGACCAGCCCTGCTGCAGGCGCAACGATGTCAAGCCGCGCCGTGCTGGCCTCGATCTGCCTTAGCGTGGCGCTTGCAACCTTCACTTGCGCAACAGCAGCGTCGCGAGTGGCTGTCAGTCGGTCGACGTCAGCCTTGGAAATAAAGCCTTTCTCGATTAACTTGACCGCGCGATCGAGATTGGATTGAGCAATTCTGGCGTTTGCGCGCTGCACCTCAATATTGGCTGCCTGACCGGCAATTTGTTGCGATTGTACGGCGCGATCAACCACAGCCAGCACCTGACCGGCGCGCACCCAATCGCCGGCATCAACCAAAACCCGCAGAACCCGGCCGCCTTCGCCCGCTGCCCCTACTGGCAATTCTCGCCGAGCGGCTAGCGTGCCGCTGGTCTCTATCGCGCCTTGAACCCTGATCCGACCGGGCCGAACCACGCTGACGGTCTGGGCCTGTGCGCTGCTGGCGGTGGCCGCGCTCCCGCCTGCCGGAGTGCGATGCATTAAGTACCAAGCTGCACCAAGCGATAGTATGACCGCAATAACGACGAAGATCGCGAGACCGCGTCCGCCAGGAGGGGGAGCGAGTGCTTCTTCTTCAATAGGACCCTCAAACGGCGCTACCGCGCTTGGTTGAATGCTCGTCTCATAGTTCATGTCGTTCACTAGCCTTGATCGCAGCCAAGCCGCATAGCCAACGAAAACTTGGCAATTCGCCTGCTTACGGGGGTGTGTTACCTGACTATGTCACCGACTGCAAGCATGCGCATAGCCCGCATTGGCAAAATCTGACCCTCCTAATAGACGCCGAACCCACGAGTTGCAATTGCAGGGCAGGCAAAGACTTTAGGGACTCGATCATAAACTGGGAGAAAGGCAATCCGAGTTCATCAATTCGAAACAAGCGCGGGCCGCTTGCGCCCAGCCCAATGGCACAGCATGGGCGCTTGGCCGTCTTCAGCTTTTGCGATGGTGGAAATGCAAACGGCCGTCTTTGCGGCAAGACGGCCGTTTACTTCAGCAGAGGCGTTGCTCGGATATTCCCTATGTTCAAAATTAATACTTGAGTTGGCGCTCGTACAGATCCCGATAGTGCTGGATGCGGGTGACGCGCAGCCCCTGCATGCCTGAGCGATCAACCGCACGCTGCCACGACGCAAATTCTTCAAGCGTCAGGCAATAGCGCTCACAAACTTCGTCAATTGTCAAAAGCCCGCCGTTTACTGCGGCAACGACTTCTGCCTTGCGGCGTACCACCCAACGGGTAGTCCCCGGTGGCGGCAGACTGTCGACCGTCAGCGGTTCGCCGAGCGGCCCGATAACTTGTGCTGGCTTTATTTTCTGGTTTTCTATCATGGCAGATCTCTTAGGGTCAGCGCGCGATCAGCAAAATCGCTAGGGGTCTCAACTTGCCCATCGTCTCTGCATCCATCGCATTTGCCGTTCGCTGAAAGAATGAGGTTAACGGTGCGGTCATCATCGCAATCTGGGCGCTGCATCGCGGTCGCGGCACGATAGTAGAAGCTGCCCCCGGACAATCTATCTCCGCGCACGTCTTCTGCGACCGCCCCCTGACCGAGGACCCGGCGCGTCGCCTGCGCGGCAGCAAGTCGCGCGCAAAACTCGCTCCAACCAAGCGGCCGAAGCAATTGGCCCGAATCGCGCGGGCTAACTGGCTGGGAATCAGTGAATAGCATGTCCATATAGAGGTCTCTAACCCACAGGGATATAAAGGTCGGTAAAGCTGGCCTTTACCAACAGTTAGGCATTGCATTTTTCCGAGACTGAATGCGGGCCTTTTTAGCACTGATGTTTTTGCCTCAACTCGCCTATGAACGAACAATGCTAACCTCCGTTTATCAAGGCAACGCGCAAAGCGCAGGCAACTGCAATCCTTTTGGCCAAGAAACGCGCGGCGCCAAGCAGTCTGCCCCGCGACGGATTGTGGTGGCCATGTCGGGCGGCGTCGACAGTTCGGTGGTCGCAGGGCTTGCAGCGGCAAGCGGCGCGGAAGTGATTGGAATAACTCTACAACTTTACGATTATGGAGCCGCGACTGGCCGCAAAGGCGCTTGCTGCGCGGGAGACGATATCCGCGATGCGCGTGCTGTTGCTGATCGCCTCGGCATCGCGCACTATGTGTTTGACCACGAATCGCGTTTTCGCGAAGATGTGGTCGACCGGTTTGCCGATGACTACCTCGCGGGCCGCACCCCGATCCCCTGCATCCGCTGCAATATGGGGCCCAAATTCACTGACTTACTGGCAATGGCGCGCGAGCTTGGCGCCGACTGCCTCGCGACCGGGCATTATGTCCGACGGATCGAAGGCGACGCAGGGCCCGAGCTGCACCGCGCCTGCGATGCTGCACGCGATCAATCCTATTTCCTGTTTGGCACAACCGAGGCTCAGCTGGCATTCTTGCGGTTTCCGCTTGGCGATATACCCAAGCCAGAAGTGCGGCGGCTTGCGGCCGAGCTTGGTCTTGCCGTCGCAGCCAAGCCCGATAGCCAAGATATCTGCTTCGTGCCCGATGGCGACTATGCGCGGGTTGTCGAGAAAATCCGTCCTGAAGGCGCTGCTCCGGGAGAGATTGTTCATGCCAGCACGGGCGCGCTGCTCGGCCATCATCGGGGCGTTATGCACTACACGGTTGGCCAACGGCGCGGGCTAGACATCGGCGGCCTGCCAGAACCTCTTTATGTGACCGCGCTCGACGCGCCAAACCGGCGCGTTCTAGTCGGTCCGCGTGCCATGCTAGCGGTAGGCCGCGCGGTCTTGACCGAAACCAACCGTATCGGACCAACCCCGCAAGATACGCCCATCACCGCGAAAGTGCGGTCACTCGCAAAGCCGGTGTCTGTGCTGCTCGAAGCGCCGTTGGGCGATGGCGCAGCCACCGCGATCCGCTTTCTGCAGCCCGAATTCGGCGTCTCACCGGGACAAGCAGCAGTGCTTTATGCGGGCGAGCGCGTGATCGGCGGCGGCTGGATCGAAAGCACTGAGGGCTGGACCGAATAATCAGCTGCGAAAATCACCAAGCATTTAGTCTGCCCAAGGCTCGAGCACACAGCCCCAGCCTTTACGATAAGTCGCAGTTTGCGAAGCAAGCAGAGGAAAACGCGCGGTGACGCTCTTGGCGGCTTTGTCCTCGGACAAGGTGATCAGATCCATGCCGGTTTCGAAATCCTTGCGGCAATCGCCCAATGTGCGTCCGCCTTCAAAGCGGCACGAACACGCAACCCGCGCGCCATAAGAAGCGCCGGTTATGGCATAACCACGCAGCGGCCTGCCAAAATACATTGCTGCTGCCGCCAGCACAACCAAAGCGAGCAGCAACCAAGGCCAAAGCGCGCGGCGCGGGCGGCCAGCGCGAGCGTTAGATCTAGCTGAGTTGAGCGAGTTTGCCATTGCCATGATGAACTCTAACGTTGAAAGGAGGCGCGAACATGGCCCGAAATTTGTTCTTCCATATCGCTCCGCTAGCACTCTTGCCAGCCCTGATCGGCTGCGGCACTGAAACCGGGCAGTCTGCACCCTCGCGTTTGGCTCCAAGCGCGCTCACTGCTGTGGTTGCGGAGCCGGGCGTGCCCCGCGTTGCGCTCGCCCGCGCGGTTGACGACTTGTTCACCGATCCAGCTGCAACCGAAACGCGCGCCGTAATCGTGATGCAAAACGGGCGTATCATCGCTGAGCGCTATGCGCTTGGCTATCATGAGAACACCCGCTTCGTCAGTTGGTCGATGGCCAAATCGGTGACGGGAGTGATGATCGGCATGCTGGTTTCGGATGGCCGCTTGAGGCTGGCGGAGCCAGCGCCAATTCCGGCGTGGCAGCGTCCGGGCGATCCGCGCGGCGAAATCACGCTAAAACAATTGCTCCAAATGCGATCTGGGCTCCGGCACCGCGAAGCATTTAGCCCGCCTTACGAATCCGATGAAGTGCGCATGCTGTTTCTGGATGGGCGCGGGGATATGGCGCGCTATGCCGAAGACCAGCCACTGCAGTTTGAGCCGGGCTCGAAGTGGGTCTATTCGAGTTCTACCAGCGTGATCCTGTCCGATCTCGCCGCGCGCACTCTGGCCGCCTCATCCGATGCAGAGAGCCGCCGGCGCGCAGTGGCGGATTATTTGCGCACTCGCTTGTTCGAGCCAGCGGGCATGCATTCCATGATCCCTGAGTTCGATGCAGCGGGTACACAGATCGGCGGCAGTCTGATCCATGGGAGCGCCCGCGATTGGGCCAGGTTTGGCGAATTTCTGCGCAATAAAGGCGCTGTTGCGGGCGCGCAACTGGTCCCGCGGCAATGGATTGAATTCATGACGTCACCGTCGCCGCGAGAAGCGCAGTATGGCGCGCAGATCTGGCTGAATCGTGCGCCTACCACGGGGGAGCCAGCTTTGTTCCCCGATCGCGGACCGCGCGATTTGTTTGCGTGCATTGGCCACCTTGGGCAATTTGTGATGATCGCGCCGAGCCAGAAACTGGTCGTGGTCCGCCTTGGCAAAACGCCCGAGCTCCAACTTTCTGGCGTCACTAAGCGGCTGGCCAGTCTTGTCGCTCTGTTCCGCTAAGCAGGACTGCCTTGCGCCATCAGCGCGGGACTTTCGCCTTGTGGCCCGCGCGCGAGCAAATCTTGCGCGCCCATCGGCGCTTCATCAACAAGACCTTCTGGATCGGGGTGAATGAGGATTTCGATACCAGGGAAAGCAACAAGCAGCTTGTCCTCGATCTCATCCATCACGCGGTGCGCTTCGCTGACTGTCATGCGTCCATCGACCCAGACATGGAATTGCACAAAATCGCGGTTCCCGCTGGTGCGCGTGCGCAGATCATGGATGCCCCTAAGTTCGCGATGCTGCGCTACGACCGATAGAAAACGCTCTCGCTTCTCGATTGGCCATTCCTGATCCATCAACTGCTCGATCGCCGCCTGCGAAGCCTGCCAAGCACCCCAACCCAACCAGAGCGCTATGCCGAACGCCAGCACCGCATCAGCCCCCGCAAGCCCGGCCCAATGGTCGAGCGCAAGCGCCGCGATCACCGCAAAATTGAGCATGACGTCAGACTGGTAATGAACATTGTCTGTAGCAATAGCGAGACTGCCGGTGCGGCGGATCACTGAGCGCTGATAGACCAGCAGAGCGAGCGTGGCGGCGATAGCTATGGCCGAGACTGCCACACCTTCGCTGGCCCCTTGCGGTCGCTCGCCGCTCATAAACTGAGCGATGGCCCGAAAGCCGAGACCGAGCGCCGATAGCAAGATCAGCACAACCTGAAACATCGCAGTGAGCGCCTCAGCCTTGCCATGCCCGAAGCGATGGTTGTGATCATCGGGCTGCGCCGCGAACCAAACCCCAAAAAGCGTGGCGAGGCTGGCGATGAGATCAAGCCCAGTATCGGCAAGGCTACCCAGCATTGCCGCCGAACCAGTTGACAGCACAGCCCATAGCTTCATCCCTAGAAGCAAAAAGGCCACAGCAATGCTCGCGAGCGCCGCGCTGCGATTGAGTTTCGCGCGGTCATGATCGTCAGTGATGTTCATGTGCGGCGCATTAGGGATAAAGCAGTCCGCTCGTCCAGTTGTTCGCACTGTCCCGCTCAAAGCGTCTACGCTCGTGCAGGCGATACTCCTGATCCTGCCAGAATTCGATCGCCGAAGGGCGCACCCGGTAACCCGACCAATGCGCCGGGCGAGGCACGTCGCCGCCGGGAAATTCAGCACGAAGCGTCGCAACCCGATCAAGATAGGTTTGGCGCGAGGGCAAGGGCCGTGATTGATCCGATGCGGCAGATCCGAGGCGCGATTCAGGATGCCTGCTGGCAAAATAGGAATCGGCTTCAGCCGAAGTGACTTCGGCAATAGTGCCTTCGACGCGGACCTGACGGCGCAGGCTTTTCCAATGAAACAGCAATGCAACATGCGGGTTCGCGGCGAGTTCGCTGCCCTTGCGGCTTTGGAAATTGGTATAAAACACAAAGCCCTCTGGACTATGACCTTTCAGCAGCACCATGCGCACTGATGGCATCCCTTGCGGTGTGGTAGTGGCTAGCGCCATCGCGTTGGGATCATTGGGCTCGCTTGCGCGGGCATCAGCAAACCAAGTTTCGAAAATGGCGAAAGGGTCGGTGTCCGGAATGACGTCAGTATGGGGGTTCATCGACAATTCCTTGGCTCAAGTGTCCGACAAAGATCGCGCAAACAAATGGGCGTAGCGGCATGGATAACTTGTTTTCTGCGCGAAAGGTTAGCCGATCACCGAACCGCTGGAAAGCGTGCCTTGCGGGCAGGGCGATGCTCTCCTAGCTAAGATAGCATGACAGATCCTTATTCCAGACTGGGTGTAACGCGCGGCGCTAGCGAACGGGAGATCAAATCTGCCTATCGCAATTTGGCCAAAGAGCTGCATCCTGATCGAAATACCTCAAATCCAAAGGCCGCCGAGCGCTTCTCGGAAATCACGCAGGCCTATGACCTGCTCTCTGATAAAGAAAAGCGCGCCCAATTCGACCGCGGCGAGATTGATGGAGATGGCAATCCGGCTGCGCCATTTGGCTTCGGCGGCGGCCCAGGCGCGAGCAGCACCCAGCGCGGCCATCGAAGCAGCGCCGAGGGTATCGATTTGGGAGACATGTTCGAAGGACTATTTGGCGGCGGGCGCTCCAGTGGTTTCGGGGGCGGAATGGGGGGCGGCGGGCGGCGCGGTCCACCGCCAAAGGGCGCGAATATTACTTATCGCTTGCCGGTCTCGTTCGTTGCCGCCGCAGTACGCGAAAGCCAGCGCGTGACCCTCGCCGATGGCAAGTCAATCGATCTGAAGCTGCCGCCGGGAGTGATCGATGGCCAACAGGTTCGGCTTGGCGGCAAAGGCGAACAGGGACCTGGTGGCTTTGGCGATGCTATTGTGATGATCGAGATTGCCCCGCACCCCTACTTTGTTCGCGAGGGGGACAATATCCGGCTTGATCTGCCGATCAGCCTCGATGAGGCAATCGGCGGCGCTCAAATCAAAGTACCCACGGTTGGGGGTGCGGTAATGCTGAGCGTTGCACCGGGCAGCACGAGCGGAAAAATTCTGCGACTAAAGGGCCGGGGATTTGTTCGCAAAAATGGCGAACAGGGCGATCAGTTGGTCACACTGCAAGTTGATGTGCCCGCCGACGATGCCGATCTCCGCGCGAGACTTGAAGGATGGCGCGATCCGCGCAACCTGCGCGCGGGCTTAGAACCGTAAAGCTGCGCAGGTGGTCAATCGCAAAGACCTTGAGCCCAAGCCCGATACGCGGCAACTGTCCGATATTCCAGACTTTTCTCCTGAGGCACGCCGCAAGGTGGCACTCCGCCAAGCGCTTCATTCCTCGATCGCGGCACAAGCAGAAAGGCACCAGCGGGAAAGCTTCATCGCGTGTGGTGCGAAAATAGCGCAACGCGTGTGGTTCGGGGTGATCAATGATGGAACCATTCATGCCGGAAATTTTGCCTATATGGTGTTGGTTGCGCTCTTCCCATTCTTTATCACTAGTGCTGCATTGTTCGCGTTGCTTGGAGAATCTGGTCAAAGCGCAGCAGCAGTTAACACGGTTCTGTTAGCACTGCCGCCCATTGTAGCCGACGGTCTAAAGCCAATCGCGCAAGGGGTAATATCGGCGCGCACGGGCCCATTGCTGTGGATTGGCGGGATCGTTGGGCTGTGGACGGTAGGTAGCTTGGTTGAAACGATCCGAGAAATTCTGCGGCGAGCTTATGGTACGCAGTGGACCAATGGATTCTGGCGTTATCGGTTGGTCTCGACCGGCCTTACCATAGGCGCTGTCGTACTAATCCTTGTTACGATCACCGCCGATGTGACGATCAGTGCCGCCCAAGAGGTGATACTGGCTCGATTACCGCAGTTTAAAGCATGGCAAACGGGCTTGACTCTGACCCGTTTTCTCACTGCAGGTGTATTCTTCGGTTCGCTTTGGGTGCTGTTCATTTCATTGACCCCTAGTGCGTATCGCGGCAAGCGCTACCCCAAATGGCCCGGCGCATTGCTGGTCACTGGGTGGTGGCTGCTGGTGACCACTTTGCTACCAAAGCTGCTGCGCAATCTTTTCGCCTACGACTTAACCTATGGTAGCCTAGCGGGGGTTATGATCGCACTTTTCTTTTTTTGGTTGATAGGGCTAGGAGTGGTCGTCGGAGCGGAGTTGAATGCAGCACTGGCTGAAACTCCAGAGGAGCAGGACATCGCGCCATAGCTAGTGTAAAATGCAGAAGATTTATTGTAGCGCAGGTTTAAGAGGGTTCATGACTGGTTTGATGGAAGGAAAGCGTGGCCTGATCATGGGCCTGGCCAACGACAAGTCGCTGGCTTGGGGGATTGCTCGCAAGCTGCATGAGCATGGCGCAGAGCTTGCCTTTTCCTATCAGGGGGAAGCGCTGGAAAAGCGCGTCCGCCCGCTCGCGGCAAGCCTTGGCAGCGATTTCCTGATCGAATGCGATGTTGCAGACACTGATGCGCTCGACGCCGCTTTCGCCGCGCTTGCCGCGCGCTGGCCCACAATTGACTTCGTTGTCCACGCTGTTGGCTTCTCCGATAAGAACGAACTGCGCGGCAAATACATGGACACTTCTCTGTCCAACTTTCTGATGACGATGAACATTTCGGCTTACAGCCTTGTCGCAGTGACCCAGCGCGCGGCAGCGATGATGCCCATGAACGAAGATGGCACGGGCGGCGGCACAATCGTGACCTTGACCTATTACGGAGCGGAAAAGGTCATTCCGCACTACAACGTGATGGGAGTAGCCAAGGCAGCTCTTGAAGCCAGCGTGCGCTATCTCGCCAATGATTGCGGCCCGATGGGCATCCGCGTGAACGCGATTTCAGCCGGCCCGATCAAAACTTTGGCCGCTAGCGGCATCGGCGATTTCCGCTATATCTTGAAATGGAACGAGCTCAATGCGCCGCTCCGCCGGAACGTCACGATCGACGAAGTCGGCGGGGCAGGACTGTATCTGCTGTCAGACCTTTCATCCGGTGTGACCGGCGAGGTTCACCATGTCGACGCTGGCTACCACACCGTAGGCATGAAACAGGAGGACGCGCCAGATATTGCTTTGGGTTGAGCGAGGAGAGTGCGGACGAATGGCAAGATCCATGCTCACCACACTTTGCTGGTCAAAATACCCGCCCAGACGACTAAAGTCATCGCACCGCCCACCAGCGTGGCAAGGACGGCTTGACGCAACAGACGGCTTTGAGCATCGATCGAATGCACAAACGCGGCGAACAACCGGCGCTGCAGTTTCAATGCGCTCTCATCATCGGCTGTATCAGAGCCATCGGCATCGAATTCTTCGCCCAAAAGCAGAGCGCGCAGACACAGGATACCCGAGACTATCAGCGGTAGAATGCCGATCAAGCTAGCTGCGGTCATCATCGGCTGGGTCGCTGCATCCAGACTGAGTGGCGCACCGGGGCTCGCCGAAATTGGGTGCGTGCCGATCGTGATGATCAGCGCGTTGAACGCCAGCATGCCGCCAATTCGGATTGACAGATCAAGGTCGCGATTCTCTAGAAATTCTAGAGCGGCGATAAAAGCTGGATCGGGTGAGCTACCCAACATCGCCTGAAACGCGCGCAGCCGCCTGCGGAAGGATGAAAGCTTCATAAGGCGAGGATACCGTGTTTCAACGTCGCCGGACAAGTGGGTGTGGCAAGCTATAAATGCGCACCGATCTAGCACGTGAACTGCCGCAGTTAAGAAATTACAATATCAATCAGGACCCAGGCTCGTGGCACTCTCACAAGGGCTTTCGCGGCTCATTCGATGCGAAATGCCGACCGATCCACTTCGTAACGTTCAGTTCTGCGGCGGTGACGCCAACCCGCCTTGGCCGTCAAAGGGCGGTTGCCCGGCGGCAATCTCAGCTGCCCGTTCTTTGGCTAACTTGGCCTCATACGCCTTTTCAAGCACTTCAACGCGGGCTTGTTCGGCGGCAGTGTCGGCGTCGATCGATTGCATACGCTTCGCGCGCTCATCCTCGATCAACTTGCCGAACTGGATATCGCTGGATTGCTTCTTTTCCGCATAGGCTCGGTTGACGAGTTTCGTGAAACAGCCAGATGCCCCACTTACGCCTACGGGCGAACAAGAATTGACTCCAGCAGCGCCAACCGTTTCATAGGCTTTTACCCGCTCGCCCCACGCTTGATTCACCGCAGCGTTGGGTTCACCGCGCAAAAGAACGGGAATGCGGAAGCGCTCCGCCTCTTCCTTGCGTGCGCAAACGGTTATCGAGCCATCGGAAGACGCGGGGCAAGGATCCTTACCATAAACAATGAGCTGGTTGATTTTCTCAGTGGGGTTTTGTTTAGAAGACTCCTGTGCGGCGGCGAATTGCGGGGTCAGCAATACCAAAGCGCCAATGAGGGCGGCAACGATCATGGGGCGCTTCATTCGGGATCTCCAGCTTCGGATAGGTTTGCGCTATAAGCTGCATAGCGCTTGAATGGTAGCTTAAGAGTGCGCCGCTCGATGCCGCATCATCGATCGTTGCGCAAAGCAACACGCGTTCAAATCCGCTTGGATAGCGCAATTGCTGCGCGGCAGCCAAGCTGGATGGCACCAAACATCAGCGGATAGGCGGGCGCGCGCTCAGCCCCTGCGGCAAGCGCAGTTTCTTTATGAGCGCGCTCGTCATCCCGAAACTCGCGGATCATCGCGCTTAGCTCTGGATCATGATCGCCTAGTTCTTCAAGCTGTTCGGTATAGTGGCGATCAATCTCGGTCTCAACAGCGGCCGTGCAGGCCATTACTGCTTCTGGTCCGATTAACGCAGTGGCGGCGCCTAAAACAAATCCTGCCGCCGACCACAGCGGCTGGAGCATGGTGGGGCGGACCCGGCGCTGTGTCAGCAACGCATTGAAGCGCTGGCAATGGACCTTTTCAGACTCAGCCATGGCAGCGATCTCGCGCGCGCCCGGCGCGCGATCTCCCATCACTGCTAATTGCCCAGCATAAATCTGAGTCGCACCAAATTCGCCCGCCTGATTAACGCGGAGCATAGTAGCCTCTCGATTGCTCATTATAATCCTTTACGCTTATCTCGGCCAATCAATGCCAGAATAAGCATTGCGCCGCCGACTGAGATTAGAAAATTGAAGCCTGCCATGCTGATGCCCATCAGCGCCCAAGGTGCAGTATCGCAGCGGATCAATGGAGCGTTCATGATCGTCGCCAAAGGATCGCTGCCGAGCTTGCTGGAGGAACAGGTTGTAAGCCCCTCCCACCAGCCATACTCTACTCCAGCGTGAAATGCACCGATCAACCCGCTGGTAGTGATCGCGAGCGCAGCAAGCACCACCAGCAAAAGCCCTGGTGACCCCTTCTTCAGCGGCAAAGCTAGCGCCGCAAGGCCGATCGCGGCAATATGTGGATAGCGCTGCCACCAGCATAACTCACACGGCGGCAGCCCGAAAACGAACTGCGCGACGAGTGCACCCGCCATCAGCCCCACGGGCAAAAGTAGCGCCAACAGAAAGGCCAAGTTACGCGAAGATTGCACGGCGTTTAGCGCTTCCGCATTGCTAAGGCTGCCGGTGATGTGCGGCGCAGGGTTTGCAAGGCGTAATAAAGTTGAAAATCGTCGATCTTTTTTGTTTTAAGTTCTTCGGGGGTCATTTTGAACCGAGGATCTTCGTTCTTGTCCTTTTCCAGATCCTTGTCATCCTTGATCTCGTTGATCAGATGGCCGCGAAGGTCGCTCTCGCGGTAGGAGCGCAGTGCGCGTTTGCGCAGATCTGGATCCGAAATTTGCGGCACCGCGATATCAGGTTCAATCCCACCTTCCTGGACCGAACGTCCCGATGGTGTGTAGTATCGAGCGGTGGTCAATTTTAGCGCGGTATCGCGGGTCAGTGGAATAAGGGTTTGCACGCTACCCTTGCCAAAACTGCGCTGACCCATAATCACCGCACGATGTTGATCCTGAAGCGCGCCTGCAACAATTTCAGAAGCTGATGCCGAGCCCTCGTCGATCAGAACAATCATCGGGACCCCTTTGGCGATGTCGCCTAGTTTCATAGCCTCGGCGTTGTATGTCTCGTTATCGCGCGTGTACCTTCCTCGCTGAGACACGATGACTCCCTTCTCGAGAAAAAGGTCGGATAACGCGACTGCCTCATCCAGCAAGCCACCCGGGTTACTGCGCAGATCTAGAACCATTCCGCCGGGGCTGCCGCCGGTCTGCGCTTTGATCGCCTTCCACGCGGCAGCGACGTCGCTGCCAACATTCGCGCTAAAACTTGATACCGAAATCACCCCAAAGTTACCCTCAACCTTCCAGTCGACCGGCTTCAGATCAATAATCTGGCGGGTGATCGTGACATCAAATGGATCATCGCGGCCAGACCGGAAAACTGTGAGGCGGATCTGAGTGCCTGGAGCACCGCGCATGCGCTGGACCGAATCATCAAGAGAGGCACCATAGATCAACTTGCCGTCAAGATGCGTGATGAAATCACCCGCCTTCATACCCGCTAAATCCGCGGGACTGCCCTTGGTGGGTGCAATCACCTTTACGGCGCCATCATCCAGCGTCACGGAAAGCCCGAGACCGCCATAATTGCCGTCGGTCTGGGCGCGCAGATTTTCAAAATCTCGCGCATCAAGATAAGAACTGTGCGGATCAAGAGTGGCAAGCATGCCATCGATCGCTCCTTTGATTAGCTTGTCGTCATCAACTGGCTCAACATACGCCGTTTTGATTCGCTCATAGATGCCGACCAGCTTGCCGAATTCTGGGCCAGATTTGGCATCCACAGCCGCCAGTCCTGCTGTTGCCAAAGGGATCAGGGCTACTACACTGACCAGCGCCGTTGCGCGAAGGAAAGATGCTAACTGTTTCGCCATTGTGTACTTTCAAAACGATTGAAAATCTTAGAATAGAATACTTTGAGCACTCTTTAAACACCAGGTGCTCGGGGGGCAATCAGCCAGTCAGCATCGATAGCGGATTCACCGCAGAACCATCCTTGCGCAATTCTACCGTTAGCTTCGCGCGAACCGCAGTAGCGAAGCCAAGCGGGGATCCTTGGACCACGCGCGCTCCCACCTCGACTTCCAACCGCCCGATGTTGGTGATGAGCGAGGACCAGCCGCCATTATGTTCGATGATGACGATGCGACCATACCCACGATAAGGTCCAGCGAAGGCAATGCGGCCGGACGCTGGCGCGATCACTTGCGCCAATGCGGCGGGAGCGAGTGTTATGCCTTGCGCGCTGCCACCGTTAGACGTCGTTCCGAAACCAGTCACAACGCGCCCGCTTACGGGCAGTATCCATGAAAATGGGCCCAGCTGGTTAGAGGTTTCGAGTTTACTTTCTAATGCCAACATTGCGCCCGGGCGAGATGGCTTTGCCAGTGGCCCAGGCAAAGCTTCCAAACGGGCGCGTAAATTGCCTTCTTCGCGCAGACGCGTCAGTAGCTCTGAGAGATCGCGCGTATCTTCTGCCAACCCCAACACGCGGTCACCTTCGCGGCTCGCCGAACCTCGCGCACTACGCGATTCGATCCGTTGACGACTTTCGATCCCCGCAAGCTCGTGGCGCCTTGCCAGAAGGCCCGCTTCGCTCGCACGCAGATGCACCTGTGCAGCGAGCTCTTGGTCCTGAAGCTTGCGAGCGCGCTGAATCTGTGATCGCAGTCTAGCAGTGCTGCGGTGAACCTGAGGCACCATCGTTTCAAGCACCGCGCGCAAATAGACGGTGTCACGCAATGATTCTGCGCGCATCAAGCTGAAAACCAGCGGGCGACGTGAGATCATCTGGAGAGCTGCGGTTAGGCGCACCACGGGCTCCTGCCGTGCGGCCATCGCCATGCGCAGCGCTCCGCGCCGCCGATCAATATCTGAAACGCGCGCTTGCGCCAGTTGGATTTCCGCTTCGGACTGCTGAATCCGGGCCGCCACAGCTGCTAAGGTATTTGCCGTGCGGTCCACAACTGCCGTCGCCCTGCGTGCTTCGGCTTCAAGCCGCTCACCACGTGCACGCGCTTCACTCAAGGCGCTGCGCGCTTGCTGCAGCGCGGCACTCGCCTCTCCAGCGTTTTGATAAGATGCACCCTGAGCATGCGCTGAAATAAGGGTCTGCCAAGTGGCAAGGCCGACAAACAGCAGCGTCAGCACTGGCAAAGCCGCGCGCGACATCATGATCCTATGCCGAACCTTCGCGATGGTAAGGGTGTCCGGCAATGATGCTGATCGCGCGCCACAATTGCTCAGCCAGCATGGAGCGCGCCAATAGGTGGGGCCAAGTGGCATTGCCAAAGCCTAAGAGCAGATCGGCTGTTGCTCGCAAAGCGGCATCGTGCCCGTCCGCCGCTCCGATAAGAAAGCGCGCTTCGCGCACGCCCTCATCCCGCCAAAGTTTGAGCAACTGCGCCAATTGCATCGAAGTTAGCTGCTGGCCGTGCTCATCAAGCACGACGATACGAACAGGAGCAACCGAAGGGGCGGGCGCCAAACCGCCTTTATCGGGCAGCTCAGTCACCTTAAGACCCCAGGTAATACGCTTTGCATAGCGCTCTACCAGTTCAGCTTCGGGGGAACGACCGATCTTTCCCCGCGCAATGATGTGAAGCAACATACGATGTTGATATGCTTTGCCCCAAATTGGGCAAGCCGCAATCTTTGCGCCTGTTCTTTTTTCAGAACCGTGGAATCCCGTTTACACAGCGCCCTTGTCGCTGAATGCCCACATCCGCTCAAGATTATAGAAACTCCGCACCTCGGGCCGGAATACATGGATCACAACATCCCCCGCATCCACAAGTACCCAATCGGCGGCAGGCAGCCCTTCGATACGCGAGTGGCCGAAGCCACCATGTTTGATCCGCTCAGCAAGTTTTTGAGCCATAGCAGCAACTTGTCGGGTTGACCGACCAGAGGCGATGACCATAAAATCGGCAATCGAGCTCTTTCCCTCCAGCGGAATCGAGATTACGTCCATAGCCTGATCATCGTCGAGCGATTGCAGGACCAGATCATGAAGCGAGGCCGGGGCCACTCGCGGAGTTGCTTCGGCTTTAGCCGACACGGGTTGGACGCTTGTCATAAGAAAGAGATGGACTCCGAGGTTAACGTTTGATTTTCGATAGAGGCTGCGGTGATCCTTAAGGCGGAGCATTGTCGCAGCAAGATAGCCATCAAGCTCAAAGAGGCTCTGTACAGATGGCGCGACCGGTAAGCATGTCGCGTTGATGTGTACCTGCAAAACGACGATACCAATGAGGATTAGCAGCGCGAATCGCGGAAGCCGAACGCGGATCAAGATCGAACCGCAGGATTGTCAGCGCCGGGGCGCTCCGCTTTGCACCGTTACGTTTTGGAATGTGCCACTGGCGCCAGCGACGCAGCCAAGCCATAGCGGGACTCGACATGGCTTCCGCACTATAGCCGGGACGCGCGATTACCGCAATCGGCATCTCGCGAGCGATAGTCCGCCAGCCCCGCCAAAGATGGAATTGTGCCAAATTATCTGCGCCCATGAGCCAAACAAAACGTCGTTTTGGGTAGCGGCTCTTCAATTTGCGTAACGTATCCGCAGTAAATCGGGTGCCTATTTGTTCTTCAATCGCCGTGACACGGATTGGTGAACGTCGCGCCATCGCGCGTGCAGAGGCAACGCGCGCGGCGAGCGGGGCCATGCCCTCTACTGATTTAAGCACATTTCCTGGCGAAACCAGCCACCAGACTTCATCAAGCCCCAACGCAGTGAGCGCGAACAGGCTAATCCCACGGTGCGCCCCGTGCGCTGGATTGAAACTGCCCCCAAGCAGGCCTGTCAATGATGGCTTCACAATCACACGAGCGTCATGGACGAACCTGACCCGAGCCGCGCACAATCCATTTATAAGTCGTTAGTCCTTCGAGCGCTACCGGCCCTCGTGCGTGAAGTCGTCCAGTGGCTATGCCGATTTCTGCGCCTAACCCAAATTCGCCTCCATCAGCGAATTGGCTGGACGCATTGTGCATGACGATTGCGCTATCCACTTCGGTCAGGAACTTCTCAGCGGCCGTCCGATCGGCGGTGACGATCACATCGGTATGGCCCGAACCATGGCACGCGATATGACGCATGGCAGCATCAATCCCATCAACTACGGCTACCGCCAAAACGGCATCAAGGTATTCTGTGTCCCAATCGCTATCAGTGGCAGGCTGGATCCGGGAATCGATTGTGCGGGCACGCGCGTCACCGCGTAATTCGCATCCTGCATCAAGCAGCGGCGCGACGAGACCGTGGGGGTCAGGATAAGTAGCGTCAATAAGCAAGGTTTCCATGGCA
>JBBRXQ010000009.1:0-16191 GCA_038238515.1 Sphingomonadales bacterium
CAGGCACAGGCCATCATCGCGGCGCATCGCAGCGCAATGGTGGCCGATGTTCCGGCCAAGGCGCGGCTGTGCGGCATGCTCGGGATTGCAGAGACGGCCTTTGCCGGGGAAGGATTAGCCGCCGCCGAGATAGCGCCAACAAAGCTGGCAAACGCAATTGATGCGGCGCTAAGCGGAGAAGGCGGCTGCTTCGGACAGTGGAGCATTGTCACCAACCGCGAGCCGACCCGCGCCATGTTGGCGGGCCTCGGCTGCCCCGCGCGGTTGGTGCCTCAGGGACCGGGGTTTTTATCATCGTTTGCCGATGCGGCGTGATCAAGCTGGGTCACTCACCCCCACACGGCCACTTCCCTCCTCGGCCGGGCTGGTTTATCTGAGCCGCATGAACCAGATTAATGACATCGTCGCGCTCGCCAGCAGCCTGATTGATGCGCCCAGCGTTTCGCCCGCCAGCGGCGCGGTGTTTGATGCGCTCTGCGCGATGCTAGAGCCGTTAGGCTTTGTGCTGCACCGGTTTATCGATGGCGAGGCACCCGAAGGCCCGGTTGAGAACCTGTTTGCCGTGCGCGCAGGGCCGCCGGGTTCGCGCCATTTCGCTTTTGCCGGGCATCTCGATGTCGTTCCGCCGGGCGATGGCTGGGCCAGCCCGCCATTTAAGGCGGAGATACGCAAGGCTCCGGGAGGCGATCTGCTTTATGGGCGCGGCGCGGTGGATATGAAGGGTTCAATTGCGGCGATGGTCGCCGCTGTGGCATCGATCTCGCCTGAGGCTGGCACGATCAGCTTTATCATTACCGGCGATGAGGAAGGCCCCGCCAAATATGGCACTGCGGCGCTTTTAGAGCATATCCGCGCGCTGGGCGCGGTGCCTGATCTGTGTCTGGTGGGTGAGCCGACCTCGGTTCAGAGGCTGGGCGATATGGTCAAGATCGGGCGGCGCGGCTCAGTGAATATGTGGATCACCGCGCCGGGCACACAGGGCCACGTCGCCTATCCGCATCTGGCCGACAATCCGATCCCGCGCCTTGTCGCGCTGCTGGCCGAGCTTGACGCGCTGGAACTTGATCAGGGGACCGACTGGTTTCAGGCCTCAAACCTAGAAGTCACCGATCTGGAGGTGGGCAATCCCGCCACCAACGTGATCCCCGCCGAAGCCCGCGCGCGGCTATCTGTGCGGTATAACGATCTGCAAAATGGGCCTGCGCTGGTGGCGCGCGTCACCGAAATCGCCGAGCGCCACGGTGCGAAGGTGCGCACAACCTTGCACGGCGAAGCGTTTATCACGCTGCCCGGCGAGTTTTCCGCGATGGTCGCGGGCGCGGTGGCGGCTGAAACGGGGATTGAGCCCGCGCTCTCCACCACCGGCGGCACGTCTGATGCCCGCTTCCTGCGCGCACTATGCCAGGTGATCGAGTTTGGCCTGATTAACGCCACGATGCACAAAACCGATGAAGCCGTAGCGGTGGACGATCTGGCCGTGCTGGCGCGGATTTACCGCCGGATCGCGTTGCTGGCTTTGGCTGAGAGATAGAGAGAACCCTCCGTCAGCCCAAGCGGGCTGCCACCTTGTATATCTGTTTTCGGCTTTCTCGTTTAATTGAGGAAGCGACCGCTGGGGGGTGGCCACCCCCCAGCGGTTGGCGGTTCGGACCGTTGCCACCTTGGTGTTTGCACCGTTGGAGAGCTTGGTCGTTCCGCCTGTTCGCGCCGATCTGAACAGATGAAAGGGAGCAAGTCCCGTATGCAAGGAAAGATCATGCCCGCAACCGACGCAACCATCCCAGTCTATGTCGGTATCGATGTATGTAAAGTGCGCCTCGATGTGCACATCCATCCGCTCGGCACGCGCCTGGCGGTTGCCAACGATGCTGGGGGGTGGCGCAGTCTCAAGCCACCTCGGCCAAGCACCGGGTCGAACGGATAGTAATGGAGGCGACCTCCAAATACCACCGGGCGGCCCACCGCAGTCTGGCGGCGGACGGGCTTGCCGTCGCCGTGGTCAACCCCCTGCGCGCCCGGCTTTATGCCGAAGCCGCAGGCCAGTCGGCCAAAACCGATCAAGTCGATGCCGCGATGCTCGCGCTCATGGCCTGCCAACTCGCTCCCGACGCCATCGATCCGCCGGGCATCGTGATCGAGGAACTGGCCGAGCTGGTGCAGGCCCGCCGCACCGCTGTCGATGGGCGCACCGCCAGCAAGCTGCGGCACGCCAACTGCGCCAGCCGCATCGTCAAGAGCGAACTTGCGCATATGATCTGGCTGGCAGAGGCTCATATCAAACGGCTCGAAGCTGCCATCGCCAAGCATGTGCAAGGCAATCCCGTGCTGGCGCGGCGGGCGCAAGTGCTCGCCTCGATCCCCGGCATTGGCCCGATGGTCACCCACACCCTCATCTCCGCAATGAGCGAACTGGGTTGCCTCAAAGCCAAACAGGCAACCGCGCTCGCTGGGCTCGCGCCCTTCGCCAGGGACAGCGGACACCACGCCGCGCAGCGCCATATCAGGGGTGGACGACCTCATGTCCGGCGCGCCCTGTTCCTCGCCGCGCTCGTCGCCGCACGCACAACCCCGAACTCA
The DNA here is from genome assembly GCA_038238515.1 of Sphingomonadales bacterium. GTDB lineage: Bacteria > Pseudomonadota > Alphaproteobacteria > Sphingomonadales > Sphingomonadaceae > Novosphingobium. Next base: position 2,578 of record JBBRXQ010000009.1, read on the forward strand.
AATTGTTCTACCAACGCCTCATCGCCGACGGAAAAGCCAAAAAAGTAGCACTCATCGCCGTCGCACGAAAAATCCTCGTCCTGGCTAACACTCTCCCGCAGGAAAACAGGCTGTGGCAGCCAAAATCCGCTTGACCAGCCAAGACAGATGCTCCCCATTTGCACTTCGTGAAAATGGGGAGGAATTAGGCTGGTCCTCCCTATTTTTCCGAAGGACAAATGGGGAGGTGGCAGCCCGCTTGGGCTGACGGAGGGGTTTCTTTAACGCGGCCGTCGCAGCACAATGTAGACCGCACCCGCGCCGCCGTGGCGCGGTTGCGCCGGGCGCACTGCTGCAATGCGGCTGGCGTGCGGGCCGGCGGCTAGCCAATCGAGCAGCTTGGCGCGGATCGCGCCGCGCCGCTCGCCGCGATGATCCACCTCGTCGTGCGGGCGCGGTTTACCCGCGATCAGCAGCACCACGCGCGATCCCATCGCCAGCGCCTGCGCGATCCCGCTGGTCAGGCGGCTATGCGCCATGGTCAGGTTCATATCGTGGAGATCGATTGTCACATCGGGCTCGATGCCCCCGCGCGCCAGCTTTCGGTCCCACGTCGCATCCAGCCCGTTTGCAACCAGCGGGCGCACCAGCTTAGCCGCAGGCGGAGTCGCAACCAGCGGCGGCGGCACCCGGCCTTTGACCTTTCGCGGCAAGGGAGCGGGGGCCGGTTGGGCAAGCACGGACACCGGCGTTGCTGTTGCTGTTGCTGTCGCTGTCGCTGCGCGCGGATGCAGCGGGGTCACCGTATCGGCCACCCTGCGCCATAGAGCGGCTTCATCGGCGCTAAGCCCGCGCGGGGGCCTCACGAACCTTTCCCGTTCAGCCGGGCGATCGTGCCCTTGGGCAGCAAGACCAGTGCCCGCCCGCGCGCGCTCATCCCGCCCGCAATCATGCGCGCCGCATCGCCCGCGCCCCAAAAGCTGTCAAACCGGTTTGCGCCGTTGATCGCGCCGCCGGTATCCTGCGCCACCCACAATCCGCTTGCCTCGCGGCTATCAAGTTGGAGCCAGACCGGCGCGCCCAGCGGCACAAACGCAGGATCAGCGGCAACGCTGGCGCGCGCCCGCACCGGCACGCCCAGCGCGCCAATTGGACCGGTATCCGCCGCGCTCACCGTTTCACGCATAAACACATAGCTGCGGTTTTCCCGCATCAGCGCGCGGCCTTCCTCGGGCCGATCATGCAAATAGCGCACAATCCCCTGCATCGATCCCGAATACTGACCCACCCCGCTGCCGATCAGCCCGCGCGCACGCATCACCGATCCGATCCCGGTGTAGGTATAGCCATTTTGAGCGGCATAGCCCAGCCGGATCACGCTGCCATCTGGCGCGCGCAGGCGGCCCGATCCCTGAATTTGCAGGAAGAAAAACTCCGCTGGGTCTGCCGCCCAGCCAATTTCTAGCCCTTGGCCCGCCAGCGCGCCATCCTCGATCTGGCCGCGATCGTAATAGGGCACAAACTTGCCCCCGTGTTCGTAGCGCCCAATCGGTTGCCGCCCATCGGCGAGCGGCGCTGTGTCGCCGGGCTGTGCGCGCACCAGATCGGGCGGCGCAGCATAGACCGGCACCTCAAAACCTGGCTGGCGGGTGCGCACGCCCGCAATCTCAGGCTCGAAATAGCCTGTAACAAAGGCATCGCCGGTGTCCACTTCGGCGGTTTCAAAATAGGCCGCGAAAAACCCCGCCGCATCCTCGCCTAGCCATGTGCTCGCGGCGGCACAAGCGGGGACCCAATCCGCAGGCAAAGTCAGCCCGCTCTTGTCGGCGCGGCGTGTCAGGCGCGGGCAGCTGGTATTGAATGCGGCCAATGCTTCGCGCGCATTACCAGGCTGCAACCCCAGCCCCGCTGCCGGCGCGCCGGGCTTCACCCCCACCAGAGCGGCGGTCGAGCGATTGGGCAATGGGCGAACTGCTCCCGGCATGCCAGTTTGCGGAATCAAGCGAAAACAGCCGGATATCAGGGCCAGCGCGGCCAAGACTGCGCCAATCCGGATCACATTAGCGCGGATTTGCCCGGCTTTGTGCTCCGCCGCGCTACAACCCACCGATTAACCTTCGTCAGTCTCGTCGACCAACCAATCGGGATCGCGCGCGGTCAGATTGCGTGAGAATGTCCACAGGTCGCGCGCTAGGATCGCATCGTTCAGCGACCCGGCGATCACAATGCCCTCGGCGTCGCGTGTGACCGAGGCCACATCTGCAACGAACCGCACCGTAAGCCGCGCCATCGGCGCTGCATATTCAGCGTCGATCACCGTAGCTTCTTCGATGCGAACCAGCCGCGACTCGAGCGTCTCGCCAGCCGCTGCGCGCGCATCAATAGCGGCGGCAAAGCCTTCATACACATCGCGGTCGCAAAGTTGCGAAAGCTCTTCCTTGTCGCCGCGCCAAAATGCTTCGAGGGTCATGGTATACGCGCCGCGTGCGCCTTGCAGAAACTGGCCCAGTTCAAACTTGCGGTCAGCGCTCACAATCGCGCGGATACCGGTTTCGGCATGCGGCTCAAACCCGGTAATATTCGATGGGCCGGGCAAAACCGCCGCAGCATTCGGTGCTTTTTCCGGCAGCTTTGGCGCAATCGCGCGCGGCGCACCCGAAGGATCGGGCTGCTCCAAACGGCGGCGCATCGGCTCGTCATTCTGCTCAGGGCGGCGGCCGAGCACCGCATACAGCCGCAGGCCGAGGAAGGCCGCGATCATCGCCAATATGATAATCTCAACAATCACGCGCAAAGTTCCCAATTGGTTCGAGATCAGGTTAGAGGGCATCAAACTGGCATCGGGCGGTACGGACCTAACACAGTATCAGCCTATGGTTTATCGTGCATCAAGTAAGTACGAATTACAAATGAACAACGCGTGCACAACGCCCTGATGGTGTCACGATGTCGCATTGTTTGCTCAATGCGCGTGTCTTTTGGGGCAAACGGTCAGCGAGGCTTCGTTGCACGCCCGATTGCGGCATGCGGGCGCAAGTGCTAGGCGGCGCGCCAAACGATCCCTGAAACTACCCCCGCGTCCCCCTTTCCACGAAAGCACGACCATGGCCGACGAAGGCAACATCATCAGCTCGCTTAACCTTGATACCCCCGCGATGCCGCTTATCAATGGCGAGGACACATCGCCCGCAATCGGGCTGATCTCGCAGTATGTCAAAGATATGTCGGTCGAGAACCCGAACGCGCCTGATAGTTTCCAATGGGTCGAATCTGCCGAAATGCAGGTTGAGTTTAACATCGGTGCGCGCCCGCTCGGCCCCGATCTTCATGAGATCGAGCTCAAGATCACCGCCACGTCAAAGGCGCCGCAAGGCGTGATTTTTGCAGTTGAGCTGTCATATGGTGCGCTGATCGGCATGCGCAATGTGTCTGAAGAGCAAGCGCATCCGTTCCTCTTTGCTGAAGGCCCGCGGCTCGTGTTTCCATTCGCTCGCCGGGTGATCGCCGATGCGGTGCGCGATGCCGGTTTCCAGCCGCTGATGCTCGAGCCGATCGATTTCACGGGCATCTACTTTGCTCAGCTTGAGCAAAAGCAGGCCGAGGAAGCCGCCGCTGCCCAAGAAGCTACCAAAGCGCAAGACGCCTGATCGCTCTTTCAACCCTCCACCTCGCTGCGCCATCAGCATGAACCGCGCACGATGAGCCTGCTGCGCGCGGCCAGCACGATTGGCGGACTCACGCTGGCCAGCCGCGTCCTTGGCTTGGCGCGCGATAGCCTCTTTGCGCGGTTTATCGGGGCCAGCTTTGCCTCCGATGCGTTTCTGATTGCGTTTCGCCTGCCCAATATGTTTCGCGCGCTTTTTGCTGAGGGAGCATTTTCCTCGGCATTCATACCGATGTTCAATCAAAAAGTGTCCGATCCCGAAGGGCGCGGGCTGCCCGATGGGATCGTTTTTGCCGAACAAGCGCTGGCGGTGCTGCTGCCCGTGCTTCTGGTGATGACCGTGGTGCTCGAAGCGCTGGCATGGCCGCTCACCCTGCTGCTCTCGGGCAAATTTAACGGGGTGAGCCACGAACAGTTCGCGTTCGCCGTGCTGCTCTCGCGGATAACAATCCCCTATCTGATGCTGATCAGCCTGGTCTCTCTGCTGGGCGGCATTCTGAATTCCATGCAAAAGTTTTGGGCCAACGCCGCCGCGCCGATCCTGCTCAATCTCACGCTGATTGCGGCGCTGCTAGGCTTCCATTCGGCCGATCCGCTCATCACCGCGCGCAATCAGGCGATTGCGGTCTCGGTCTCGGGCGCGCTCCAGCTGCTCTGGCTCATATTGGCGTGCCGCAATAATGGCGTGCGGCTGCGGCTTGGCTGGCCGCGCCTCAATCCTGAGGTCAAGCGGCTGATGGCGCTGATCTGGCCCGCTGCTGCAGGCGCGGGCGCGGTGCAGATTAATCTGGTGGTCTCCACCGCGCTGGCCGCCTCGCTGCTCGCGCATGGTTCGGTCACGTATATCTACATGGCCGACCGGCTCAACCAGTTACCGCTCGGCCTCATCGGCATCGGGCTCGGCACAGTGCTGCTCCCCACCATCTCGCGCCAGCTGGGTGGGGGCGACAGCACGGGCGCGATGGTCACGCAAAACCGGGGGATGGAGCTGGCGCTGCTGCTCACCCTGCCCGCCACAGTCGCGCTGGTGCTGTGCGGCGAACCGATCGCGGCGGCGCTGTTCGGCTATGGCCGCTTTACGCCGCAAGACACGCATTTCACCGCGCAGGCACTAGCCGCGTTCTCCATCGGACTACCCAGCTACATCCTCGTCAAAGTGCTCACCCCGGGATTTTATGCGCGGCAAGATACGAAAACTCCGGTGCGCTATGCGGTCATTTCGATGGTGGTAAACCTGATCGGCAATCTGCTGCTAATCGTGCCGCTGCAACATATGGGGCCACCGCTGGCCACCGCGATCGCCTCCACGATCAATGTTGCGCTACTTTATCGCACGCTGGTGGCGCGAGGGCATTTTGTGGCCGACGCCCAGCTGCGCCGCCGCGCGCCGCGCTTATTGTTGGCCGCGCTGGCGATGGGCGCGGTGCTGTGGGTGGCGCAGGGGCTGCTGACGCCTTATGTCCATGGCACGTGGTTTGTCCGGTTTGGCGCGCTAGTCGCGCTGGTTTCGTCAGGCGGGCTCGTCTATGCGCTTTGCGCGGTGCTAGGTGGGGCATTCTCGGTTGGTGATCTGCAATTCCTGCTGCGGCGCGGCCGCAAAATCAAAGAGTAAACGGCGCTATGCGTGTTCTTTCCGGCATCCAGCCTACGGGCCAGCTCCATCTTGGCAACTATCTCGGCGCGATCCGCAATTGGGTGGCGATGCAGAATGAATGGACCGCGAAGGGGCACGAATGCCTCTATTTCCTCGCCGATCTCCATGCCATCTCGATGCCGCATGTGCCCGCCGAGCTGGCTGCAAGCACACGCGAAATGGTCGCTGCGCTGGTCGCCTGCGGGATCGATCCCGAACGCTCGGTGCTATTCAACCAGGCGCAAGTGCCCGCGCATGCCGAGCTGCAATGGCTGCTGATGGGCACCGCGCGGATGGGCTGGCTCAATCGGATGACGCAGTGGAAGGACAAGGCGGGCAAAAACCGCGAGGGCGCGAGCACCGCGCTGTTCACCTATCCAGTGCTTCAGGCTGCCGACGTGCTGCTCTATCAAACCACGCATGTGCCCGTGGGCGAGGATCAGAAACAACACCTCGAACTGGCGCGCGATATCGCGCAAAAATTCAACAATGATTTCGCGTCTGAAGCGGACCCGGTGTTCACCCTGCCCGAGCCGATCATCCCCCCCGAAGCCGCCCGCATCATGAGCCTGCGCGATGGCACCGCCAAGATGTCAAAATCCGATCCCTCGGACATGAGCCGCATCAACCTGACCGATGATGCCGACACCATCATCCAAAAGATCAAGAAGGCCAAGACCGACCCTGAGCCGTTGCCCGGCGATGCCAAGGGGCTGGAAGGCCGGGCCGAGGCGACGAATTTGGTGGGTATTTATGCTGCCATGACGGGAACTTCGGTGGCGGCGGTGCTGGCGCAGTTTGAAGGCAAAGGGTTTGGCGCGTTCAAACCAGCGCTGGGCGAAGTGCTCGTCGAGCAGCTCGCGCCTATCGCTGCGCGCTATCGAGCTTTGCGCGAAGACCGCGACTCGCTCGATGCGATCCTGCGCGCCGGGGCGGCAAAGGCGCGCGCGTTGGCTGTCCCAACTTTGGACAAAGCATATGCTGCGCTCGGGCTCGTTCGGGGCTAAAGAACATTTCTCGCTGAAACTTATGCTGATGGCGCTAGTTCCATTCAACGACCGTTCAGCACATTTCGTCCAGCGTTATGACATGTTATTACTTTGGCCATGCTGGGTGGCCATTCTGGTTCGCCACCAAGATCTGAGTCGCAAAGAGGAGCCGCCGAAATGAACACGAAAAACAAGCTTAGCCGTCTGGCGCTACTGGCGGTCCCTCTGATGCTGTCGCTGTCCGGCTGCGCCACCAATTTCAATGCCAATGTCTCGCGCTTTCAGGCAGAATTGCCCGCTCCGCGCGGCCAGACGTTTGCGATTGTGGCGCAAGACGCGCGCGATCAGGGCGGCCTTGAGTTCTCACAGTATGCCAGCCTTGTTGCTGCGCAGATGCAAGGCTTGGGCTATGTCCCCGGCACACCCGACAGCGCCGATCTGATCGTCAAGTTCTACTACGGTGTCGACCAAGGTCGTGATCGGATTCGGTCGACCGGCTTTGGCGGCTGGGGCGGCGGTTTTGGTGGCTGGGGCGGAGGCTTTGGCGGTTTTGGAGGCCCATGGGGCGGCGGTTTCGGCGGCCGCGGCCTGGGCTATGGCGGATTTGGCGGGCCATGGGGTGGCGGTTTTGGCGGCCCATGGGGCGGCGGTTTTGGACCCGGTTTCGGCTGGGGCGGCGGCGGTTTCGACAATGGTATTGATGTGACCACCGTATTCAACAGCGGTATCGATCTGAAGATTGATCGCCGCGCCGATGGCAAGCGCCTGTTCGAAGGCAAGGCCGAGGCCGCATCAACCTCTAACCGCCTGCCTTATCTGGTGCCCAATCTGGTCCAAGCTATGTTCACCGGCTTCCCCGGCAACAATGGCGAAACCGTGCGGATCAAGATCGCGCCTGAGAAGAGGTAAGGTTGCTGGCTCACCCCGGAAGCGCTGCAAATCCGCCGGTGCTGCCGAACCCGCCCTCGCCGCGTGCGGTTTCGCTAAGGTCGTCCACCTCGAGCCACGCTCCGCGCGTCACCGGCGCGAGCACCAACTGCGCGACGCGGTCGCCGCGCCTCACGCTAAAGGCGTATGTGCCGTGGTTGATTAAGATCACTTTCAGTTCGCCGCGATAATCACTGTCGATCGTGCCGGGGGTATTGGGCACGGTAATGCCTGATTTCAGCGCAAGGCCCGATCGCGGGCGCACCTGAATTTCAAAACCCGGCGGGATCGCCAGCGCAAAGCCAGTGCTCACGGCATGGCGCGCACCGGGGGCCAGTTCCAGATCCTCGGCGGAAACCACATCCATACCCGCCGCGCCATCGGTGGCATAGGCCGGGAGCGGAAGGTCCATTCCGTGCGCCAAGCGCTTGATCATCACGGGCACAGGCTCAGGTGAGTGCATCTGCGATCCTTTGGACAAGCATGGCGGCGACTTCTTCCTTGGGGCCTTCGGGCAGGCTTTCCACGCCGCTGGCGGTAATGATATGCACCGCATTGCGCGCGCCACCCATCACGCTATGGCCAATTGGGCCCGAAACATCGTTGGCCACGATCCAGTCTGCGCCCTTGCGCGGCAGCTTGGCCTGCGCATGCGCGATTACATTCTCGGTCTCGGCGGCGAACCCGATCACGAGTGCGGGGCGGTTTGGCGCGCGGGCCAGGGTGGCCAGAATATCGGGGTTTTCGATTAGTTCGAGCGGAGCGGGCGCGCCACTGCCATCCTTCTTGCGCTTGTGCAGCCCCGGATCGGCGGCGCGCCAATCGGCCACGGCGGCGACCATCACCGCCACATCGGCAGGCAGCGCGGCCTCCACCGCCGCCGCCATCTCGCGCGCGGTTTCCACATCGATCCGTACAACCCCCACAGGCGTCGCCAGCGCCACCGGCCCAGCAATCAGCGTAACCCGCGCACCCGCCTGCGCGGCGGCAGCGGCAATCGCAAAGCCCTGCTTCCCGCTCGAACGATTAGCGATATAGCGCACCGGATCAATCGGTTCATGCGTTGGCCCGGCGGTAACGAGTACGTGGCGGCCTTCAAGCGGCCCTGCAATTCGCCCGCCTAGCCGCGCCACAATCGCTGCCCACACCGCCTCAGGCTCAGGCAAGCGCCCCGGCCCAAATTCGCCACAGGCCATTGGCCCCACATCGGGCTCCAGCACGGTCACCCCGCTTGCGCGCAGCATAGCCACATTGCGCACCGTCGCGGCGTGCTGCCACATGCGCACATTCATCGCGGGCACCGCCATCACCGGCTTGTCGGTGGCGAGCAGCAGCGTGGTCGCCAGATCATCGGCAATGCCCGCCGCCATTCGCGCCATCAGGTCCGCCGTGGCGGGGCACACTACAATCAGGTCGGCCTGGCGGGAGAGCTGGATATGGCCCATCTCGATCTCGTTCTTCAAATCCCAAAGCGTGGTATGCACCGGGCTTTCGCTTAGTGCGGCCAGCGTCATCGCTGTGACAAAATGCGCGCCGCCCTCGGTTAACACGCACGTCACCTCGCCGCCCGCCTTGCGGATCAGCCGCACTAGCTCGCACGCCTTATACGCCGCGATGCCGCCGCCGATGATGAGGAGAATGCGTTGCTGGGTCATGCCCTCGCGCTTGTGCCCCCGCGCCGCCGCCTGCGCAATCCCTTTGCATATCCGCGCTCCAAAGCGCAGGCTTATATTAGGGATGGCCTGCTTCAAGGCTGGCCTGCATCAAAAGAGTTTGGAACACGCAATGCGACTGGCGATAACCGCAGCAATATTTCTGGTTGGGATGTTCGACTTTTTCATGGCCATATCATTCCTAACCGCGCCGCAGCAAACGGCGGCAGGGCTTGGAATCGCGCCGCTAACGCTGGGCGGTGCTTCGATGGTTACCGCAGGGCTCTCCACCATCCGCGGGGATTTCACCTCCTTCTTTGGTGTGGCGGGCTTTTGCATGATGTGGGGGGCGTGGCGGCGCAACGCGGATCTATTGTTGGTTCCTGCGATGTTGTTCGGCGTTACCTTTGCAGGGCGCGCGCTCAATCTTGCCCTCATCGGCCCTTATGAAGTCTGGTCGTTTCCGATGGCGGTGGAGGCTGGGCATGTCGTGCTTGCGCTAATCGCATGGCGTGTTCTCCCACATCACCGCATCGAAGAGATCGCGGCCTAGACGATAACCGCGCGCGCTGCGCCAAATCGGCCCGCAAAGCGCATGATCCAGCGCTGGGCAGGACGCTCAATCCAACGGTGCGAGGCAAATCCAGCCAGCACTGCGGTGCTCACGAAAAAGATCATAAACCCCGGCTGCCGCGCGATGTTGCGGCTGCCAAATAGCGCATCGATCGCCAGCACCATCGCCAGCTGCAGTGGGAAGTGCCACAGGTAAATGCCATAAGAAGCCTCGCCCAGCTGCCGCCCCGGCCGCAAGATGTCGGTACGATCCATCAGATCAATCGCCAAGACAAAGCACAGCACGGAAAATGTTCCCGCCAATGTTGCCCCGTCGAGCGAATGCCCCACCGCGCCCAGCCAGATCGCCGCCAGCGCCAGCGCCAGCGCCAGCACGATCAGCACGGCGGGCCGCAACCAGCCTTTCAGCGCAGCGCCATAAACCGCGCAGCCGCCAAAAAAATAGCCCACGCAAGTGAGCGCGGGTTCATTCGGCGCTCCTAGAAAGAACAGCCCGAGCATGATCCCCGCCACTGGCAGCGCCATCGCCAGCGGCGCGCGGCGCAGCGCCGGCAGCAGCAGCCAGAATGCGGCATAGGCCAGGATTTCGGTCGAAAGCGACCACGATGGGCCATTGTACGATTGGTTCTCTTGCCAGCCCCAATAATGCGCCAGCGGCAGGCTGAGCAGGAAATGCTTTAGGTCTTGCTGGTGATAGATAAAATCGGTCCCGTTGATACGCACATAGGCCAGCTGCATGCTCGCCACGAGCACCAGCGTCAGCAGATGCAGCGGCCACAACCGGGCGACACGCGCAATCCAAAACCGGCCGCGAGCCGATGTGTCGGCCAGATAGACATGCGCGAACACAAAGCCTGACACTGCCCAGAAATACTGCACGGAAACATGGCCATAATCATACAGCCAAGAAAGCTGATGAAACAGCGGCGTCACCGCCTCACGCCGCACATGAAAGCCATATTCCACCGGCGGCACGAAAAAATGCTGGTAATGCCAAAACAGCACCGCGCAGGCCGCCAGCAACCGCGAGAAATCAAGCGCGTTAAAGTGCCGCTTATCTAGCCGCAAGCCGGGCCGGGGAACCGCCCGAATGGCTGAAGCCGCCATCTCAACCCCACCAGCCCTTCGCCGCGCCCATGAGCGCAATGGTCCCACCAGCCGCCGCCGCGAGCGCCATGTTGAGCCAGCCCGAAACACGGCTGGGTGCCTTGCGCTTATTTTCCCACAGCAAGGGGATCGGGGCCAATGGTGGCGCTTCGGGTGCGCCGCCTTTTGCCGGAAACGTGTCTTCAATTCGCCGGATCAGCGCGGGCAAGCGGATCAGCGTTGCCGCATCCTCGCGCAGCCGCTCGGCAATCGCGGCCTCTGGCCCCAGCTCGTCGCGGATCCACGTGCGCACAAACGGCGATGCCACATCCCACATGTTGATGGCGGGATGCAGCTGCGTCGCGATCCCTTCCACCATCACCATCGTTTTTTGCAACAGCAGCAGGTGCGGCTGCGTCTGCATGTCAAAATCGCGGGTCACTGCAAACAAGCCTTCCAGCATCTGACCCACGCTCAACTCGCTCACCGGGCGGCCGCGCATCGGCTCGCCCACCGCGCGCAGCGCGGTCGCAAATTCGTCTACCGAATGATAGCTCGGCACATATTGCGCCTCAAAATGGATCTCCGCCACCCGGCGATAATTACCCGTGGTCAGGCCATAGAGTATCTCGGCCAGCCATTGCCGCGCGCGCCGATCAATCCGCCCCATGATGCCAAAGTCGATCGCCGCAATCGTGCCATCGGGCTCGATAAACAGATTGCCCTGATGCATATCGGCATGGAAGAATCCGCCGCTGATTGCCTGCGTCAGAAACGCGATCACCAACCGGTGCGCTAGCGCCTTGCGGTCGTGTCCCGCCGCATCGATCGCCGCGCTGTCGCTGATCTTGATTCCGTCGATCCAATCGAGCGTCATCACACTCGTGTTGGTGCGGTCCCAATCGATTGCGGGCACGCGGTATCCGGCAAAGGCGTGCATCATCTCGGCCAGCTCAGACGCCGAGGCCGCTTCGCGCCGCAGATCAAGTTCGCGCGCGGTCCAGCGCTTAAAATTATCGATCACCATGCGCGGGCGCAGCCGCGCTGCTTCGCCGCCCAGCGCTTCCACATGCGCCGCCGCCCACTCATACGTCTCGATATCGCGCGCCAGCTTGTCACGCACGCCGGGCCGCAGCACTTTTACCGCTACATGGCGGCCATCGGTGGTGGTCGCCCGGTGCACTTGCGCGATGGAGGCCGCGCCCACCGGCTCTGGATCAAAGCTGGCAAACAGCGCCTCCAGCGGGCGATCAAAGCTGCCCTCGATCGCTTGCCGGATCAGCGCGAAATCCACCGGCGGCAGCTTGTCCTGAAGCGCAAGTAAATTGTGTGCCGCCTCTGCCCCCACCAGATCGGGGCGCGTGGCCAGAGTCTGACCCAGCTTGATCGCCGCCGGGCCAATCGCCTGAAACGCGGCGGCATATTCGGGCACACGCGGCTGGCGCGCACCAAACCGCGCGATGCGAAACAGCCGCTTCACCCCCGCTGGCGTCGCCTTATGCTCCTCTAGCAGGCGCAGCGCGCCATGCCGCGCGAGCAGGCGGCCCCAGCCGAGTAAGCGGCGAATATGCGTGACAGAACGGGTCAAAGCGGCAGACTCAGACTTTCCAGCCCGAATGAATCGCCACCAGCCCGCCCAGAATCGGCTCCACTTTGGTATGCCTGAAACCGCCCGCTTGGATCATGCCCTGAAATTCCTTCATCGGCGGAAAGCGGCGGATCGATTCGACCAGATAGCGATAAGAATCGGCGTCTCCGGCAATCGCCTTGCCCAATTGCGGCACCACGCGGTGCGAGTAAGCGTCATACACTTGTGCAAAACCGGGCCACTCGGTGGTCGAAAACTCGAGACAGAGAAACCGCCCGCCGCGCTTGAGCACGCGGTGCGCTTCGGCCAGCGCGCGATCGATATGCGTTACATTGCGAATGCCAAAGGCGATGGTGTAGGCATCGAACGTGGCATCCTCAAAGCTCAATTGCTCGGCATTCTGGCACGACCAGACAAGATCAGTCAGGCCGCGCTTGCCCGCGCGCTCGATCCCCACATCCAGCATATCCTGATTGATATCAGACACAGTGATCGCCGCGCCCAGCGCCGCCATGCGAAACGCAATATCGCCGGTGCCGCCAGCCATATCGAGGATGGTCTCGCCCGCGCGCGGCTTCACCCGGCGGACAAAGCGGTCTTTCCACAGCCGATGCATCCCGCCAGACATGGCATCGTTCATCCGGTCATAATTGCGCGCAACATTGGAAAAAACCGCGCTCACGCGTGCCACTTTCTCCTCGGGGCTCACTTGCTCATAACCGAACGAAACGCTCCCGGGTGCATCAGAATCTGGTGCATTAGGCTTCGGCGCATCAAACTCTTGCGCGCCTGCGGGGGAGATAGTTTCTGTAATCACGGCCCGGCCATTCTCCATTTCATCAAGCGCGAGTTGCGCCCGCTCGTACTTCGCGAGCGTAATCGTCTTGCCTTGCTCTAAGTTTTTGAAGATCGCGCCGCCGCCAAGCACTCTGGCACCGACGGTTGAAGGTGCGAGTCCTTCACGCTCCGCCAGCGCCTTTATCCGCGCTATCAATTGCTGAGTTTCTGACATTTTCGCTTAATGTAGAAAACTACGCAATGCGTCAAGTAGTTTTCTACATGATAATCACGCCCAAACGGGAATTGCCGAGACGGCAAACCCTGTTAGGGCAAGACTTCAAGAATAGGAACAGCATGCCCGAATTGCCAGAAGTTGAAACCACGGTGCGCGGCCTTGCCACGGTGCTGGACGGCGAGACAATCGCCCGCTTTGCGCTCAATCGCGCGGGCCTGCGCCGTCCGTTTCCCGATGGCTTGGTTCAGGCGCTCACCGGCGCGCGCGTCACCGGGCTTAGTCGCCGCGCCAAATATGGCCTTATCCACACCGACCGCGCACGCACGATGGTGTTTCACCTGGGCATGAGCGGGCGCTGGCGGATCGACCCCGGCGAGATTGCCAAGCACGATCACCTCGTAATGGAAACCGGCTCGGGCCACGTCCTCGCATTGAATGATGCTCGCCGGTTCGGTTCTGTCGATCTGGTCGATACCGCCGCGCTCGATCTGTGGCCCACCTTTGCCGC
>JBBRXQ010000010.1:0-15424 GCA_038238515.1 Sphingomonadales bacterium
AGCCACCGTGGCCACCGTCAGGCAGAAAATCCACTTATCACCATGTCCAGTTTTGCCAGGCCACCTCTGGAAGGGGGGGCTTGGCTTTCCGCCATCCCTTGACCCCAAACGCCGCACCCCTTAATCGTTCAGTTAAACACACGGTTTGCGGGAGTCGAACACATGGCCGTTGCCTATATCGTTGATGCAGTGCGCACCGCTGGCGGGCGGCGCGGCGGGCGGCTGGCTGGGGTTCATCCGGTCGATCTGGCGGCGGCGACGCTTGATGCCATTGTCGCGCGCACCGGGATCGATCCCTCGGCCATTGAAGATGTGATCATGGGCTGCGTTTCGCAGGGCGGGCAGCAGGCTGGGCAGGTGGGTCGCAATGCGGTGCTGGCGGCCAAGCTGCTGCCGCAATCGGTTCCGGCGGTGACGATTGACCGGCAGTGCGGATCATCGCAGCAATCGATCCAGTTTGCCGCGCAGGCGGTGATGTCTGGCACGCAGGACATGGTGATCGCGGCGGGGGTGGAGAGCATGACCCGTGTGCCGATGGGCAGCACCGGCGCGTTTCACATGCGCGAGGGGCTGGGCAACTATAAGTCGCCGGGGCTGGAAGAGAAGTATCCGGGCATCATGTTTTCGCAGTTCATGGGCGCGGAAATGATCGTGAAGAAGCACGGCTTCACCAAGGATCAACTCGATGAATTCGCCTATAACAGCCATTTGAAGGCGATTGCGGCAACGCAGGCAGGCGCATTTGGGGGCGAGATCATCCCCATCGCCATCGACACGCCCGAGGGCGCGGCCATGCACACGGTGGATGAGGGCATCCGCTTTGAGGCCAGCCTTGAGGGGATCGCGGGGGTCAAGCTGCTCTCGCCCGATGGCTTCCTCACCGCCGCCAGCTCCAGCCAGATTTGCGACGGCGCGAGCGCGGCGCTGATCGTTTCGGAAGCCGCCTTGAAGGCGCACGGCCTCACCCCGCTGGCGCGCATCCATTCGCTAACGGTAACGGCGGGCGATCCGGTGATCATGCTGGAAGAACCGCTGTTCGCCACGGACAAGGCGCTGGCCCGCGCCGGGCTGAAGATCGGCGATATCGATCTTTACGAAGTGAACGAGGCGTTCGCTTCGGTGCCGATGGCGTGGCTTAAGCACACGGGCGCTGATCCGGCGCGGCTCAATGTCAATGGCGGCGCGATTGCGCTGGGCCATCCGCTGGGCGCTTCGGGCACCAAGCTGATGTCTACGCTGCTTCATGCGCTGAAGGCGCGCGGCGGCAAATATGGCCTGCAAACGATGTGCGAAGGTGGCGGCGTTGCCAATGTCACCATCGTCGAAATGCTCTGATCCGATCACCAAAAAGGAATTCCCATGATTCTCGATACTACTGTTGCTGCGGTTGTTACCGGCGGCGCTTCCGGACTTGGCGCGGCTACTGCCCGTGCGCTGGCCGCCAAGGGCGTGAAAGTGGCCATCTTCGATCTGCAGGTCGAAAAGGGCGAGGCTATGGCCGCTGAAATCGGCGGCGTGTTTTGCGAGGTCAATGTGACCAGCGACGAGAGCGTGGACGCCGGTTTTGCCAAGGCGCGCGCCGCGCACGGGCAAGAGCGCGTTCTCGTCAATTGCGCGGGCACCGGCAACGCGGTGAAAACCGCCAGCCGCAGCAAGACCGATGGCTCAATCAAGCATTTCCCCTTGGAAGCGTTCAACTGGCTGATCCAGATCAATCTCGTCGGCACGTTCCGCTGCATCGCCAAATCGGCGGCAGGCATGCTCACGCTTGAGCCGATGGAAGACGGCGAGCGCGGCGCTATTGTCAACACTGCCAGCGTGGCGGCCGAAGACGGCCAGATGGGCCAAGCCGCCTATTCCGCATCAAAGGGCGGCGTTGTGGGCATGACCCTGCCCATCGCGCGCGATCTGATGAGCGAAGGCATCCGGGTGAACACCATTCTGCCGGGTATTTTTGAAACCCCGCTGATGCAGGGCGCGCCGCAGCCTGTGAAAGACGCGCTCGCCGCCTCGGTCCCGTTCCCCAAGCGCCTTGGCCATCCGGCGGAATATGCGCAATTGGCGCTGACGATGATCGAATGCGGCTATTTCAACGGTGAGGACGTGCGTCTTGATGGCGCGATCCGCATGGCGCCGCGCTGATCTGATCGCGGGAAACTGGGGAGAGCAAAGCATGGCTGAGTATTCGCAGATTCTGCTCGATATTGCCGATGGTGTGGCGGTGCTCACGCTTAATCGGCCCGCCAAGATGAACGCCTATACGCGCACGATGATGCTGGAGATGATCGACGCGCTCGATCGGACCGACGCGGATGACAGCGTGCGCGCGGTGATCATTACGGGCGCGGGCGAAAAGGCTTTTTGCGCCGGAGCGGATCTGACCCCGGAGCACGGCGGCGTGCCGTTCGCCAGCGCGGAGGCGGTGGACGACTTGTCCGATCCGCTCGTCCGCGATGGCGGCGGGATGATCACCTTGCGCATGTTTCAATCCAAGAAGCCATTGATCGGCGCGATCAACGGCGTGGCGGTGGGCGTGGGCGCGACGATGCAGCTGCCGATGGATATGCGCCTTGCCTCCACCACCGCGCGTTATGGTTTTGTCTTTGCGCGGCGGGGATTGGTGCCAGAGGCGGCGTCTAGCTGGTTTCTGCCGCGCCTTGTGGGCATGCCGCTGGCGCTGGAATGGTGCATGACCGGGCGGATCTTCGATGCGGAGGAAGCCTTGCGCGGTGGGCTGGTCCGCTCGCTCCATGCGCCCGATGATCTGCTGCCCGCGGCGCATGCTCTGGCGCGCGAAATTGCAGACAATACCAGCGCGATTTCGATTTCAATGACCCGCGCCATGCTTTGGCGCAATGCCGCGTTCGACCACCCGATGAAGGCGCACCACGTCGATAGCCGGGCGATTTACACCATGGCGCGCACCGCTGATGTGAAAGAAGGTGTGGCCAGTTTCCTCGAAAAGCGCGTGCCTAGCTACCCTTTGAAGGTTTCTTCGGATATGCCCGGCTTTTATCCATGGTGGGATGAGCCGGGTTGGGAATGAACGAGACTGGAGCAGCGCAAAGCGGAAGCGTTGAAATTCCCGGAGCACCCGGCGCGCGCGAACTGCTGCTCGAAACCGCATCACAGATCATGCGTGAGGGCGATCAGGTTGATATCTCGCTGTCAGAGCTTTCGCTGCGTTCAGGGCTCAATTCGGCGCTGGTAAAATACTACTTCGGCAACAAGGCAGGCATGCTCAGCGCCTTGCTCGACCGCGACATGGTGGCGATCATCAAATCGGTGGACGCCTTGCTCGCCAAGGATACCATGACGCCCGAAGATAAGCTGCGCCACCATATCGCGCGCTGCATCGATACATACTATGCTTATCCGTATCTCAACCGGCTCCTGATGCGGCTTGTGCGCGATAGCGACGAAACTGAGGCCAAACGGATTGCGGACAAGTATCTCCTGCCCCTGAACAAAGGCTATGATCGGCTGATTAATGCCGGGATCAAGACCGGCGTTTTCCGCAACATCGATCCGCAATTGTTTTATTTTACCGTCACCGGTGCGGCAGACCGGTTCTTTTCGGCGCGGCTAGTGCTCCATCACTGCTTTGGTCAGGACACACTGACCGAAAGCCTGCGCGATCGGTACCGTGAACATACGGTCGATTTCATCATGGCGGGCATCCTTGCGCGCTAGGCCGGGATGGACAATTGGCGTGATCGGAGGCTCGGGGCTTTATGCGCTCGATGGGTTAGAGGATGCGCAAGAGATCGCGGTGTCATCTCCCTTCGGCGCGCCTTCCGGGCCGGTTACGCTGGGCCGGATCGGCGATGTGCGGTTCGTGTTTCTGCCGCGCCACGGGGCGGGGCACCGCATCGCGCCTGAGGCGATCAATGCGCGCGCGAATATCGATGTGCTCAAGCGCTGCGGCGTGACTGATGTGATTGCCGTGTCGGCCATCGGCTCGCTGCGTGAAGACTATGCGCCAGGCAGTTTTGTTACGGTCGATCAGTTCATCGATCGCACGCATGGCCGGGCGCAGAGCTTTTTTGGGGAGGGGCTGGTCGCGCATGTCTCGCTGGCAGATCCGGTCTGCCCGCGGCTGTCGGGCTATCTGGCGGATGCGGCCGAGCGCGCGGGCGCGGTGGTTCATCGCGGCGGCTACTATTTGGCCATGCAAGGACCGCAGTTTTCAACCCGCGCTGAAAGCAGGCTGTATCGCCAATGGGGCGCTGATGTGATCGGCATGACCGCGATGCCCGAGGCGCGGCTCGCGCGCGAAGCCGAGCTGCCCTATGCATTGATTGGCATGATCACCGATTACGATAGCTGGCGCGCGGGCGAGCATGTCGATGTGGCGCAAGTGCTGGCCGTGATGCGTGCCAATGCCGCAGCCGCGCGCGCTGCGGTTGTTCATTTGACGCAGATTTTGCCGCCATCACGCAGCGCCAGCCCAATCGATCGCGCGCTGGACGACGCGATCTTGACTGCGCCCGAGCAGCGCGACGTGCGTCTTGTCGCGATGCTCGATGCAGTGGCGGGACGGGTCCTGCGGTGAACGCGAATTCCGCCGCTGCAAACGGAACCTGCGCGGTTTTGCTTCTTATGCTGTTGCATAAAACGCACCGTTTCGCTTGCGCCGCGTTGCGGTTTGATTAGACACTACAGGAATGACTGCAAACCGAACCCGGTTGTCTGAATTCGTTCCATATCGCATGGCGATCACATCGAATGCTGTGAGCGCGCTGATTGCTGGAGAGTATCATACCCAGTTCGGGCTCAAGATCCCCGAATGGCGTATCATGGCGGTGCTGGGCGATGCTGGCCCGCTCACCCAACGCGACTTGGTCCGCGCAACCTTGATGGACAAGGTGGCGATAAACCGGGCGAGCAAAGCGTTGGAAGACCGCAAGCTGGTAACCCGCAACCCCAATGCCGCAGATGGACGCTCGCATCATCTGGCGCTCACAGACGCTGGGGCTGCGATGCACGGGCTTATCTGGCCTCAGGCACTGGCCGCCTACGAGAAAATCTTTGCAACCTTCACCCCGAGTGAAACCAAGCAGCTAGGCACGCTGCTCGACAAATTGTCAGCCGCGATCCGCACGATTGAAAGCGCAACCATATGAAATTAGCCAGTTTGCCGCAAATGCGTGATGGCCGTCTGATCGTCGTTTCAAACGATCTGGCGTGGTATGCCGATGCCGACCATATCGTTCCGACGATGCAGGCGCTGCTTGATCAATGGAATCATTTTGCGCCGGTGCTTGAGGCTTTGGCGGTCGAGCTTGAGCACGGCGCGATCCCGCGCAAGCGCTTTCACGAGCGCGAGGCGGCGGCACCCTTGCCGCGCGCCTATCAGTGGGCGGACGGCAGCGCCTATATCAATCACGTGGCGTTGGTGCGCCAGGCGCGCGGGGCGCAGCTTCCGGCCAGTGTCGAGACTGATCCGCTGATGTATCAAGGGGGCAGCGACGATTTTCGCGGCGCGCGCGACCCCGTGCTGCTCGCAGACGTGGGGTGGGGCTGCGATTTTGAAGCGGAGATCGTGGTGGTAGTCGACGACGTGCCCCAAGGCGTGAGTCCTGTCGAAGCGCTCGATTACATCCGCCTTGTTGGACTGGTCAACGATGTGTCGTTGCGCAATCTAATCCCTGATGAGCTGGCTAAGGGTTTTGGCTTTGTGCAATCAAAGCCATCGAGCCACTTCTCACCGGTGTTTCTTACGCCGGCCGAACTCGGCGACCATTGGCGTGATGGGAAGGTTCATCTGCCACTCTTGGTAGACTTAAACGGTCAGCATTTTGGCCGGCCCGAAGCAGGCGAGGATTGCACCTTCGATTTTGGCGCATTGATTGCGCATCTGGCCAAGACGCGGCGCCTCATGGCGGGCTCAATCGTGGGTTCGGGCACAGTTTCCAACCGCGATCCTGATGGAACAGCGGGCCGCCCAGTGCCAGAAGGCGGACGCGGATATGCGTGCATCGCGGAATTGCGCATGGTCGAAACGATCAAGCAGGGCGCGCCGGTCACTCCGTTCCTGCGCTATGGCGATATAGTGCGCATCGAAATGCGCGACACCAAGGGCCACACCCTATTCGGCGCGATTGAGCACGAGGTCGTTCACGTCTGAATGATCCCCCCTCTCGCGTTGGCGAGGAGGGGGGGGATATCTGCTATCAGTGCTTGCTGAGGAAGTTGTCGCTGATTGAGCAGGCTGCTGGGCCGAGAATAACGATAAACAACACAGGCAAGATGAACAGAATCAGCGGGATAGTCATGATGGCAGGCAGACGTGCGGCTTTTTCCTCCGCCCGCATCATACGCTCGTTGCGGAATTCGGCTGAGAGTACGCGCAGCGCTGACGCCAGCGGGGTGCCATAGCGCTCTGTCTGGATCATGGTTGTGACCACGCCTTTAACGGCTTCAAGGTTCACCCGGTATGCAAGGTTTTCAAACGCGCTGCGGCGATCTACGAGGAACGACAATTCGATGGCAGTGAGCGCGAATTCATCGCCCAGTTCGGGATAGGCCCGGCCCAGTTCGCGCGCGACGCGATTGAACGCTGCATCGACGGTAAGCCCGGCCTCTGCGCAAATCACCAGCAAATCCAAAGCATCGGGAAGCCCTTTGCGGATCTCTTTGGTGCGCTTGGTAACAAGATTGGCGATCCAGATATCAGGGCCTTTGTAGCCAAGGATAACCATCGCGGCGAATAGGCCGAATTTCTTGAAGCTGGACCAGAGGGGGAAATAATCAACCCAGTAGATGAGGGCGCCGAATAGAATGCCGAGCACAATCGGGCCAATCATACGGCCAAGAATGATCGCAACTGCCCATTCTTTTTTGCGGATGCCAGCTTGAGCCAGCTTTTGTTGAACAACCACCAGTTGGCTATCCTGCAGCACTTTGAGCGTCTGCAAGAAGCCGCGGATTGAGTCGGTCGTATCATTGCGGCGAACAATGCTCTGGCGCTTTTTTGCGCTGACGAGGCTTATGCCGGCCTTGAGTTCTTCCCGCCGCTCGTTCAGCGCTTTTACCCGCTTGGCCATCGGGTCGCGAATGGTCAGCGCGGCATAAATCGCCAGCATCACAGCAACAGCCGCTAGCCCGGCAAGGATTGAGCCTGCGAATATAACATCGACGCCAAGCAAAGTGGGGTGAGGGAGCTCTTGCATGATGGTTCTCGCGTTCCTCGCTCAGATCTCGAAGTTGATCATCTGGGCCATTATGAAAGCCCCCATGCCCAACCAGAATAGACCGCCAAGGCCCGCGATGATCAGACGCTCATCGGTGAAGAATTGAGTCATGTAGCCTGGATTTATTGAATAGATCAGCGCGAAGACGATAAATGGCAGCGCGCCGATGATATAAGCTGATGCTTTGGATTCCGAACTCATCGCCGCGATCTTGAGCTTCATCTGCGCGCGTTTGCGCAGCACATCGGCCAGATTGGCGAGTGTTTCGGCCAGATTGCCGCCGGTTTCGCGCTGGATTGCCAAAGTGATGCAGAAAAAGCTGAATTCGGGCATGTCGAGCCGGTCAGCAGTCACCTGTAGGGCTTCGTCCATCGTCCGGCCGACCTTGACCCGGTCGTTCACCAATTTGAACTCTTGGCCCACTGGTCCTGGCAATTCTGATGCCACCACGTGCAATGTTTCCGTGATCGGCAGGCCGGAACGAAGCCCGCGCACGAGCAGTTCAAGCGCATCAGGGAATCGGGCAACGAAGCCTTTGCGGCGCTTGGTAATGGTGCGCCCGACCCAAAAGTGAGGCAAGCCGCCGCCAAGTATGATCCCGGCGAGAAGCGCGATCATCAGCGAGCCAGTTTTCAGAAGCAGAAATAACGCCACACCGAGGGCAATGCCGCCAGAGGCGTAAAGATACTGGCTGATCGTCCAACTCTTGCCCGTTTGCGCGAGCCGCAATTCCAAAGCATCAATCCGCGAGGTTGAGCCAGCAATTGCGCGCGTGCGCGGCTTACGGGATGCTATCGCTTTGCGGTATTGCGCTTCTACCCGGTCGTTTGTGCTATCCGAATGGCGGAAACGGACCGCTTGAAGACGGCGCGTGCTTGCAGCTGCGGATGAAGGACCAGCGAAGGCGACGATGCCCAACAGCAGGACAAGGCTAGTCCCGCCGCCTACGATCATCAATTGCATCATGTCCATCGGCTTATCCTGCCTGCTCTGCTCGGTTGTTGGTTAGGCGCGCAGCCACGCGTGACCGCGCGGCTGCGGTAGATTTGAATCACGCCGGTGCGCTTGCCTTTGCCTTGGAGGGGAGCATTTTCTTTAAATCGAACTTGCTTAGCAACGACGTTTTGACGCCTGCGCTCTTGCCTTCCTTGGCTCCCTTTGGGGTGTCGCCGTCGCGTTCGCCGCCCGTCGCCAAAACAGCTTCGGCGAGATCGCGAAGCACCGCGCCGGCCTTGCTGCTGCGGTTCGCGCTTACAAATGTCTGTCCAAGCTTGGCTGCGTTTGAAGCTGCTTTTGCGTCGAACGGAATAGTGAAGTCGATTTTGCGCTCGATGGAAGCCTCAAAATCGCCTTTGCTGATTTCGCCCGTTCCGACGTGTACCTTGGTTGCGATTACCAGAGTTTGCGCGTGGGACGCATTGGTTTTGAGCCATGAAAGCAGACGGATGGCATCGCGCGCGCCAGACAGCGTCAGTTCGCTGGCAACAACCACAACATTCACATCCGCCAGCAGGTGCGGAAAGTTTATCAGCATGTTGCGCGGGAGATCGATCACCGTCATTTCGAAGGCTTGCCGAAATTCTTCCTCCAGTTGCACGAATGCGCTGCCATCTGTCATCAGCGGCGAACTGATCGGCGCTTCAGCCGAGAGGATAGCAAGGTTTTCGTTCGCGCGGATCATGGCGCGCTCAATAAACAACCCATCGATCCGGCTAGGGTTATCGATCGCATCGGTCAGGCCGCGGCCTGGTTCCAGATCAAGGGTCAGCGCGCCGGTGCCAAAGTGGACATCAAGGTCGAGCAATGCGGTTGGCAGCCGGTGATCGGCGCTAAACAGCCATGCCAACGATGTTGCGAGCGTCGAAGCACCAGCGCCGCCGCGTGTTCCGACCACTGCAGTCGAAATGTGGCGCTTTTGGGTTGCGTCGCTACCTTTGGGTGCGGCGAAGATTGCCTGCGCCTGAATAACGGCGTCGCGAACTTGGCCAGATGTCAGCGGCTTTAGAAGATAATCTTGGATGCCCGAGGCAACAAGATCGCGGTAGAGGCGCACATCGTTGACCTGACCGATGGCAATCACCACGGTGCCCGGTTCGCACACTTCGGCAAGCGCATTGATATCGTTCAGCGGATCGCCGCTTTCGGAAAGATCGACGATCAAGATTGCTGGACTTGCGGCGATCGAAAGCGATTGAATCGCATTACGCAAGCCGCCTTTGGCAACCTTCTCAGGCTGCCAGCCCATGTCTACCGCGAGCGGGCGCAGCACATCAAGCGCCGCATCATCGCATACGAAAGCCGCAAACATATCGCGGTTGCCGCCTTTCCAGTTCGCACTCATGGATTAATTACTCCTGTGGTTTGCTGGAGACGACCTTCAGCTGGTCGGCGGTTCCGGTCGTGGCCTTCGCACGGAAGACTGCGATTGCCTTGTTTGAGCTCATGACCACGGTTGAGCCGGTGCCGCGGGCGCCGCGCACAAGATCTTCCTTGTCCGCTACCATCGCAGCAAAGTTGCTGTTGACTGCGCAGCCATAGTTAGGCGACGTTGCGTTATTGTAATTTGAATCTGACTTGACTGACCAGTTTGGGCATCCCGGCACTAAGGCGACAGAGCGATTTACAATTACACGCGCGGTTCCGCGGCTCACCTCTCCGTCCAGCACTGGCGCTGTATCGGTCAGCGCAATCGAAAAACGTCCCGCCACTGCCTCAACCGCGTCGCGCGTGGTCGCAGAGTCGGCTGGATCATCGACCGAAATCCGATCACCATAGCGCAGATCGAGAGCTTCAAACCAGCTAAGCAGGCGGCGCTGTTCGGAAACTGGGAGTCCTCCGCCGGGCATGGTGGAGACTTCAAAAATATAGGCATTCCGTTCGACCACCGGTTGGTGGATGCTTTCCAACGAACGGTTCGCCGAAAGACCGGAGCTGGTGCTGCATGCGCCAAGCGGCAGTGCGACACAAAGTACCAGTGCAGCGGCGGCGAGGCGGCGAATTTTAGGAGAAAGGCGGCTGTTCATGACGGTTTCCATTCTCATTTAAGGCTGAAGCCGGGCGTGGCGGCGACTGCTTGACGGGCCTTTGAGCGCGGCTCAGCGGTGCGGCGAACTTTTTGCAGGGCGGGTGCGGTGGCTGGCGTTGGAACGCCGCCGCGCGGATCATCAAGCAAGCCGATCTTGGGGCCGGGTTGCACAGTGCCAGGCTTCTCGCTTGGCTTTTCGCGTCCCTTGCCGCTAACACCATCAGTGCTAAGATTGCCAATGATCTGTTGCAGCGCGGTTGGCGAGCGGAAGCCATCGGTTGGGAGCTTAATCTCGCTCGCATCGACTGGATTGACGAGGTACGGCGTGACCACGATGACCAGCTCGGTTTCACCCTTGCGATAGGCGGTTGAGCGAAACAGCGAGCCCAGAATCGGCAAGTCGCCGGCACCGGGCATCTTATTGATCGTATCCTGCGAATTGTTGCGTAGCAATCCGGCGATCATAAAGCTTTGGCCAGAGCCAAGCTCGATCGAAGTCTCGGCGCGGCGCACTGTCAGGGCTGGTATGGTAATGCCGGCCGTAGTGATCGAACCTTCCGTGGTAAGCTCTGATACTTCAGGACGCACCCGAAGCGAAATGCGCCCGTTGGCGAGTACTGTTGGCGTGTAGGAAAGGCTGACACCAAATTTTTTGTAGTCGATCGTGGTGACGCCGAGTCCTTGTGAAATCGGGATCGGATACTCGCCGCCAGCGAGGAATTCGGCGGTTTCACCCGAAAGTGCGGTGAGGTTCGGCTCGGCCAGCGAGGTGACCAGCCCGATTGTTTCGCCCAGATCAAGCGCGCCCAATATGTCCAGCCCAAACAGCTTGCCAGCAGCTGCAATTGTTGTGCCCTTGCTCAGCGGCGCAACCGCTGTAGCGCCGGGTGTTACAGCTGTGCCGATTCCAAGAGGGCCACCAGGGGCATATTGCGGATAGAACGAGCGGCCTTGGCCAGCGCCGAACTTGAAGCCGCTGGTCTGGTCTGCCGTTGTAAAGTTCGTACCGATTTCGCGCACCAGCGTGCGGCTGACTTCGGCAAATTTGACGTGGAGGCTAACCTGCAGCGGGGTCGCCATCTTCAGACGGCTCACCACATTGGTCTTTTCGCCCATAAACGCTTTAACCAGACGCTCGGCCTCTGCGGCATCTTCTGGCGCGGCCACTGTGCCTGTCAGCAACACGGTGTTGTTCATCGTCGAAGTTACGATTTTTGCATCCGGCATAGCCAACTTCAGCATCTGTTCCACGCTATCGATGTTTGTGCCCACGCGAATGTTGGCAGACCAGATCACGTCACCGGCGCTATTGCTTGCATAAACAGTGGTTTCACCGCCAGACTTGCCAAAAACAAACAGCTGGTTGGTCGATTTCACCTGCACATCGGCAATTGCGTCGTTGGCGACGAAAACATCGGTCATCTTGCTGGGCAAACTGACCAACTGGCCGCGTCCAATTGACAGAGCGATGCTGCGCGCTGGGCTGGTAACGCTTTGCGCCCATGCGGCCTCCATGCCCGGGAGCATAGCAAGCGGCAGCGTAAGCGCGGCAGCTGAGATTAATCGGTATGCCAAACGGGCCTTCATGGTCTTGCCTTTCAAGGGCGAGTGCGGGGCTGGTTGTGCCATGTTACTTGCTCCCCAAACGGACGGTTTCGACCTCTTTACCGCGGCTAACGCGGACAACCGGGCCGATCTGAATGTAGGGGCCAACCGCTTGCTGAACGATGCCGGGCGCGGCTGACATCATGCGGCTTGCAGCAGAAGGTCCATCAACCGAGCCCGACATTTTCTTACGTTGGAACCGCGAGACATCGCCGCCGGTGCTGAACGATACGCCGCTCTCAATCGGCTTGTTCATTGCCTGCTTGAGGATCTTTTCTTCTTCCGCCTTGCTGGCGCCAGCAGGCACTTTGATCGCACCTGAAGCGATGGCCTGTTCAAGCTCGCTAGACGTGTCAGCCAAGGCGCGCAGCGAGAGGCTGATCGTGCCAATGGTCTGCGCAACTGCGATTCTCTCGGCAATTTTTGGCGTAACTTCGACAGTGACCGTGCTGAAGGCGCGAACGCGGGTCTTGCCTTCGATCGTTTCCTGATCGGTTGTCTGGTCGGTGGCAAGCACGCGCAAGTTCTGAAGAATGGTCTCCGAGGTCTTGAGTGGGCTGCCCTCAGCTTTGATCGATTGGGTCAACACCAGATCGATGTGATCGCCGGGGAACACAAAGCCTGCAACGCCAGTCCGCGCGCTTACTGCAATCGTTACGGCGCGAAGGCCAGGCCCGAGCGCTGCGGCAAGGAAGCCGCGGTCGCCGGGAGCGACCAGCGAACCCTGCGTAAGCGGTTCGCCAGCGGTGATGGGCTGGCGCACAACAGTGCCAAGCAATTTGGCCATTTCTGCTTTGCCTTCAAGGAAATAGGCGTCTTGCACCAATTCCGATGGCCAAGGCTGAAAGCCCAGCGCATCGGCGGTGATGATCGTACCAACGGGAAGGGCGCGCTGTGCCACGAGCACTTTGTCTCCCATAGGCACTTTCGCTGCGGCCAAAGCCTGCGGTGTGCCGGTGCCCATGAGCATGCTTCTGGCGGCAAAGGCCGTACCGATCGCTACGATCAGTGCACCCAGCAGCAGCAGCAGCTTTTTCCTGTCCATCGCTTCAATCCTGACGTGTTGTTCGCCCGTTATTGTGGGGCAAATGTATTAATATTAACCTAGCCTGCCATAGCAGCGGTCAAACCCGCTCCATAAGTCGATCCGATGATCCAAAGACCAGCACCAGAGATCGCGATGCCGTAAGGGATTTTCAGCTTGTCTTTGCGACGCTTCGTGATGTGCCACATGCCCATCACCACGGTGAGCACACCGCCGGCGATCGACATGATCAGCAAGAGTTGAATGAACTGCATCCATGGCAGCCACAGCGCGAGTGCGGTCAGCAGTTTAACATCGCCGCCGCCCATCACTTTCAGTGCGAACAACCCGGTCAGCACCAAAAATGCAATTGTCGCGACGCCCAGTTGAAGTGCGACATCGGGCCACAAGTTCAAACCACTTGCCCACCAAAAAAGCGGAGCGCCAGCGGCCACGGCGGCATTAAGCCAATTGTCGATCTGGCGGCGGCGGATATCGGTGAAAGCGGCAATCAGCAGCGCGATTGCCAAGGCTCCGACCAATCCGTAGATGATGTTCGATCCGTGCATATCGTCCTTATACGGGACAATCACTTACCAAATGGTAACCAAACAAAGTCCCAGAGCTAAGGGCTCATCGCGCAAAGTTAGAAAAGTTGTCGCACCATGATCAAAGCGTTTGATAGGCGTTCCATACCGGCTGCTGCCCGCGAAATCCTTTGGAACGCGCCGGGTCAGCACCCCGTACGCCGGATCGATTGGGATCCGGTCAGCAGCCTTTCGCCGCGTGGGTCGATCCTGTTTCTGCCGGGACGCGGCGATTTTTATGAAAAGTATCTGGAAGCGCTTGATGCGTGGAGCGCGCAGGGCTGGCGGGTGACTGCTTCGGATTGGCGCGGTCAGGCAGGCTCAGGGCGAATGAGCGCAAACCCGCTCATCGGCGATATTTCAGATTTTTCAGTATGGGTCGATGATTTGGCCGCGCTGTGGCAGGAATGGAAAGCGCAAACACCGGCGCCGCATGTGCTGATCGGCCATTCGATGGGCGGCCATTTAATTCTCCGCGCGCTGGCCGAGCGCCGCGTTGATCCTGTAGCACTGGTGCTCAGCGCGCCAATGCTAGGCTTTGTTAGCGCGATACCGGCAAGTGTTCAGCACTTAGCAGCGCGGCTGATGTGCCAGATTGGCGATCCAGCGAGGGCTGCATGGACATCAAGCGAGAAGCCCGGCTCTGCCGACCATCGCCGCGCAGAGCTGCTGACTTTCGATGCGGAACGTTATGCCGATGAGATGTGGTGGCGCTCCTTCCGCCCCGAGCTTCTCATAGGACCGGCCAGCTGGCGCTGGGTCGAACGCGCCGCAGCCTCGGTCGCTGCCCTGAACGCACCCGCATTGCTCGAAGCCGTCGATACGCCCGTTCTGTTGCTTGGCGCGCGGCATGATCGGCTGGTCACGTGGAGCGCGATCGAACGCGCGGCGCAGCGCTTGCCCCGCGCTGAGCTGGTAAGCTGGGGCGCAGAGGCGCGCCACGAATTGCTGCGCGAGGCTGATCCAACTCGGGATGCGGTGCTCCGGGCGATCGACGTGTTTCTGGCCCGCCATGCGCCTGCGCCCGGCGATTGAAGGAATGCTCGATGATGCTTTTGATATCGCGATCATCGGCGCGGGCATGGCGGGCGCCAGTCTGGCTGCGGAATGCGCGCCACATGCCCGGGTGCTGCTGTTAGAAGGCGAAGAAACACCCGGTTATCACACCACCGGCAGGTCTGCGGCATTCTGGGAAGAAACGTACGGCGGCCCGGGCGTGGTTCCGCTTACGGTCGCTTCGGGAGGGTTTCTGCGCGAAGCAGGGTTTCTCGCGCCGCGCGGCGCGCTCACCATCGGCCGCGCCGAAGATCGCTCGCGGGTCGAGGCTTTTGCGCAAACTTTTGCGGATCTCGGGGTCGATGTCCGGCTGATCGAGCGTGCCGGGCTTGCCGCGCGGGTACCGGGCCTGCGCGATGATTGGCGGGTCGGCGCCTATGCGCCGGGCTGCGCCGATATCGATGTGGCCGCGCTCCATGCGCATTATCTGGCGCTCAGCCGACGGGCGGGCACTGTCGTTAGGGTGCGGGCGCGGGTTGACCAGATCGAGCGCAAAGGCCCGGATTGGCGGCTGTCTTGGCAAAATGGCCCAAAAAATGCTGGTTCAACCACCACTTCGCAGGCCCGCGCCGAGATCTTGGTCAATGCCGCTGGTGCGTGGGCCGATTCGGTGGCGGTTGCCGCAGGGGCAATGCCTCTTGGCATTTTGCCCCTGCGGCGCACCGTGGCACAATTGCGGATTGCCCCCCCTCCGCCAGATGATCTGCCGCTTACGTTCGGCATCAATCAAGACTTTTACTTTAAGCCTCAGGCAGGCCGGCTCTGGCTTTCCCCCCACGACGAGACACCAGATATTGCGCGCGATGTCGCGCCCGAAGAGTTGGCCGTGGCGCAGGCGATCGACCGGCTCAGCCGCGTGGCCGATTGGCGCGTTGCGGCGGTTGAGCGGCGCTGGGCAGGTTTGCGCAGCTTCGCGCCAGATCGTCTGCCG
>JBBRXQ010000011.1:0-15390 GCA_038238515.1 Sphingomonadales bacterium
GCATGATGATCGCGGGCTAGTTCATGCGCGCGGGCACCGGGCATTGCTTGATCGCTTTTCGCGCAGCGGAGCGAGCGGGGTGGCCGCAGCTTGGGATATCTGGCGACGGGCCGAAACCGATCTAGCGGCGGCGCGCGCGCGGTTGGCCGCTGACGCATCAGAGCAAGATCTACTGCTCGCCTATCTGGCTGAATTGTCCGCTCTTGAGCCAATTGTCGGCGAGGAGGAAGATCTCGCTGCGCAGCGCGCCGTGATGCAAAAAGGTGAGCGCTTGTCGGGCGATCTGGCGGCGCTGCAGCATTTGTGGGCGGGTTCGGATTCTGCGCTGGCCACGCTGCGCAGCGCGGCGCGGCGGCTTGATCGGATCGCGCATGAGCATCCGCTGTTGGCCGATGCGCTTGAATCGCTTGATCGCGCCGTGATCGAAGCGGGGGAGGCGGAAGACAAGCTTGCCCTTGCCGCCGACGCGCTAACGCATGATCCGTTGATGCTGGATCGGATCGAAACCCGACTGTTTGAATTGCGGGCTGCTGCGCGCAAACATTCCTGCGCGGCAGACGATCTGCCCAAAAAGATGCTCCAAATGCGCAGTGCGCTTGGCACAATCGAGGACAGTGAGGCGCAGTTGGCAGGTCTTGAACGCGTGGCGCGCAGCGCTGGCCTCGATTATCAAGCGCAAGCCGAAGCACTTTCGGTGGAAAGAGCGGAAGCGGCTCGTCGGCTTGACGTAGCAGTAGCCGCAGAGCTTGCACCGCTAAAACTTGATGCGGCGCGGTTTCGCACAGCTGTTGTCCGCTTGTCAGAAGACCGCTGGGGTCCGCAGGGTGTGGATGCCGTGGAATTTCTGATTTCAACCAACCCGGGCGCCGACTTTGCCCCGCTGAACAAGATTGCTAGCGGAGGAGAGCTCTCACGCTTTATTCTCGCGCTGAAAGTAGCGCTGGCCGAAGAAGGGGGCGCGGCAACGGTGATTTTCGACGAGATCGATCGCGGTGTGGGCGGTGCGGTGGCCAGCGCAATTGGCGAGAGGCTGGCGCGATTGGCGCATGGCGGCCAGCTTTTAGCCGTAACGCACAGCCCACAAGTGGCGGCGCGCGGGACGGTGCACTATCTGATCGCTAAATCGAGTGAGGGGGCGGTAACCCGCACTTCGGTTGCCGCCCTCGATTCCGTTGGGCGGCAGGAAGAGATCGCGCGAATGCTTTCCGGCGCTGAGATTACGCCAGAAGCAAGGGCTCAAGCAGATCGGCTGCTGGAACGCGCATGACTGCGGCAATGGGCGTTCACCCGCTGGATTATCCGGTTTGGAACATGTTGAACGGACCGCAGCGCGCATTGGCGCAGACTCTGGGAAGTGTGTGCCGGATTGATCCAGCTTTTGGACCATTTGCGGCCGCAGCCGCGACTTGCGAGCCCGCGCTTGCAGGGCTGCTCTGCGATGATGGCGACGAAATCTGGATATTGGACACGGCTGAGCTATCCCCACCATCTGGCACGCGGATTGTTCGCAGAGCAGCACTCTTGCAAATGATCGCCGATAGCGCGCTGCAGAATTTCCCGGAGGACGCCGAACTGTCGGAAGACGGCGAACTGGTCGTCTTGACCGAGGATGATGCCCGCGACATGACCGCGCTGGCGCATGCGACGCAGCCGGGCCCATGGGGGCCATCAACACACCGTTACGGCACGTTTTATGGGGTGCGGCGCGAAGGCAGGGTGGTGGCCATGGCGGGCGAGCGTATGCGCCCATCGGCGGGGCTGGCCGAAGTGAGCGCGGTTTGCACTTATCCTGAGTTTCGCGGTCAGGGTCTTGCCGCGCGGTTGATCCGGCGTGTCATGGCTGGCTTTGCAGCGCGCGGTGACACGCCTTTCCTGCATAGCTACGCGGGCAATGTTGGCGCGATCCGACTTTATGAATCGTTAGGGTTCAGGGCTCGCCGCGAGATGGTGGTTTCCGTGTTGGCAAAAGCTTAAGCCCATGAGTGTTGGCGAGATCAGCGAAGCAGAAGCGGCGAACGAGCTGATGCGGCTTGCGCGCGCGATCGCGCGGCACAACCAATTGTATCACGCGCATGATGCGCCCGAGATCAGCGACGCCGATTATGACGCGCTGATGCGCCGCAATGCCGAACTTGAAGCGGCGTTTCCGCTACTGATTCGCGCGGATAGCCCGAGCCAGCAGGTGGGCCATGAGATCGCCGCTTCGCCTTTGGGAAAAGTGGCGCACGAGGTGCGGATGATGAGCCTCGACAACGCCTTTACCGATGAGGAGGTTGAGGAGTTTGCCGCGCGTGTGCGTCGGTTCCTGAATTTGCCTCCAGACGCCGAAGTGGCGATGACGGCGGAGGACAAGATCGATGGGCTTTCATGCTCGTTACGTTACGAGCACGGCAAGCTGGTTCGCGCCGCGACACGCGGAGACGGACAAGTGGGCGAGGATGTGACGCCGAATGTGGCGCACATTGAGGATATTCCGCAGCAGCTTAGCGGCGAAGTTCCCGACGTCTTTGAGGTTCGCGGCGAAGTTTACATGGCCAAAGCAGACTTCGCGGCGCTCAATGCCGTGCAAGAAGCCAACGGCGACAAGCTTTTTGCAAACCCCCGCAATGCCGCTGCTGGATCGCTTCGGCAGAAGGATGCCAGTGTGACAGCGAAGCGCCCTTTGCGGTTCCTAGCGCATGGCTGGGGCGCGGCGAGCGCGGTTCCTGCGGCGACGCAGTTTGATATGTTTCGCCGCATAGCTGCGTGGGGCATGCCGGTATCACCTCTACTGGTGCGATGTGCGTCGGTGGACGCGATGACGGCGCACTACCGCACTATCCATTCTGCGCGCGCCGATCTGGCTTACGACATCGATGGTGTCGTCTACAAAGTCGACCGGCTTGATTGGCAGGAGCGACTGGGGTTTGTTGCCAAGGCCCCGCGCTGGGCGATGGCGCACAAGTTTCCGGCCGAACGCGCCGAAACGGTGATCGAGGCGATTGAAGTTCAGGTGGGCCGGACTGGCAAAATGACTCCAGTTGGCCGGTTGCGGCCAGTGCTGGTTGGCGGCGTGACCGTTACCAACGTAACGTTACACAACCGCGATGAGATTGGTCGCCTTGGGCTGCGCATTGGCGACCGCGTGGTGCTCCAACGCGCGGGCGACGTGATCCCGCAGGTTGTCGACAATCTGACGCGCGATGCGCCGCGTGATGCTTATCACTTCCCCGATCATTGCCCCGAATGCGGATCTGAAGCCGTGGCTGAGGAAGGCGAGGTCGACGTGCGGTGCACTGGGGGGCTGGTCTGTCCGGCGCAGCGGACCGAGCGGCTGAAGCACTTTGTCAGCCGCGGCGCGCTCGATATTGAGGGGCTGGGCGACAAGACCATCGCCGAATTCTTTGCTCTTGGCTGGCTGGAAGGCCCCGCCGATGTGTTCCGCCTGCGCGCCCGCCGCTCTGAGATCGTCGGGCGCGAGGGGTGGAAGGACAAGTCTGTGGATAACCTGTTGGCGGCGATAGAGGCCAAGCGCGCGCCCGATGCCGCTCGCTTGCTGTTTGGCCTTGGCATTCGCCATATCGGCGCGGTTACTGCGCGCGACTTGCTAAAGCGATTTGTTACTTTGCCCGCCCTGCGCGAAGTGGCCGAAAAATCGAAGGCTGATGATCCCGATGCGATGGCCGAACTGGCATCTATCGACGGCGTTGGGCCAGTCGTAGTGGCGGCTCTGGGTGATTTTTTCCATGAGCCGCATAATGTTGCGGTGTGGGAAGACTTGCTGAGCGAAGTCTCGCCGCCGCCATTTGTGGTTGAGACAAGGGAGAGCGTGGTCGCTGGGAAAACGGTTGTGTTCACTGGCAAGCTGGAGACGATGAGCCGCGATGAAGCCAAAGCGCAGGCCGAAGCGCTGGGCGCGCGGTCTGCTGGATCGGTTTCGGCAAAGACCGATCTAGTTGTTGCTGGGCCGGGTGCGGGATCAAAGCTGAAACAGGCCGCCGCGCTGGGCATCGAAGTGATCGACGAGGCCGCGTGGGCCGACATTGTTCGGAATGCGGGGTAACGCAGTGGCGCTTCACACTTGGTGGCTTTTTGTGATTACGGTGTTTTTTGTCTCAGGCACGCCGGGGCCGAATATGCTGCACGTCATGGCGCGCAGCGTTGAACTGGGCATTGCTGCTAGCATTGCGGCCATGGCTGGTTGCTTGCTGGCGATGCTCTTATTGCTCTCTGCCTCCGCCTTGGGGCTTACCGCGCTGCTGTTGGCGGTGCCGGGGGCCTTTGCGGTTTAGCGGTATGCTGGAGCTGCGTATCTTATTTATCTCGGCTACCGGGCATGGACTGCGAACGATGCGTCGTCCCAATCCGGCGAGAGCGCGGTTCGGGCCCAGATCGCGCCTTGGCGCATCTTTCGGAGCGGCTTCGCGATCGGGATCAGTAATCCCAAGGCCTTGCTGTTTGCCGCCGCGTTTCTGCCGCAGTTCATCGATCCGGCGTCGCCCAAAGGACCGCAGTTTGCCATAATGGTCGCCACCTTCGCGGTGATTGAGACTGGATGGTATTTTGTTTATGCACTTGGTGGGCAAAGCATGGCCGCGTTCTTGCGCAGGCCTGCACCGCGCAAAGTTTTCAACCGCTGTACTGGCGGACTTTTCGTCGCATTTGGATTGGCCATGGCAGGATCACGCGGATGACACTTGAAGACCTCGCGCGCATTGGCGGCGAAGCAGGAGGCTTGCTCAAGGCGCGGGGGCAAACCATCGCGGTTGCCGATGGGGCCAGCGGCGGGCTAATTTCGGCAGGCTTGCTCGCGATGCCGGGTGCCTCGGCCTATTATGTAGGCGGCGGGGTGATTTACACGCTTAGGGGCCGCCGGTTGTTACTCAATCATCCGCCCGGCAGTTTTCGCGCGTTTAAAGGCGTTACCGAAGAATATGCCCGCGCGCTGGCTGAAGCGGTGCGCGCGCGGTTTGGATCGGATTGGGGCATCGCTGAATCAGGCGCGGCGGGGCCGGGCATTCATCCCTACGGCGTGCCATCGGGCCGCAGCGCCATCGCGGTTGTTGGCCCGAATGGGGCGGCGTCGATCATAGTCGATACTGGGTATGACGACCGCTTGGCGAATATGGCGGCGTTTGCCGGCGGCGCGCTAAACTTGCTGCGCGCTACCCTTAGCACATAGTGCGAGCGTTGCGGCGGCGCAGCCACAGGATCGACCAATCGCCGCGCACCATCCGCGCGGCGATGCGAAAACCGGCTTTACGATAAGCCGCGCGCACAGCAGGTTCCTGCGTTTCGAGCAGCCCCGCGAGCAGCAGGCTTCCGCCCGGCACAACGCTACGCGCAAAATCAGGCGCGAGTTCGATCAGCGGCCCGGCCAGAATATTGGCGATCAACAAATCAAATGGCGCTGCCGCGCGCAGCAACGCGTGCGCCATGCCCGGTGCGATCACCACCGTCAGCCGACCCGGCCCTTCGCCCGTTGCGATGCCATTGGCCGCGACATTCGCGGCAATCACTGGCGCGCAGACCGCATCGATATCGCTGGCCAGAGCGCGAGTGCGTGGCCACAAATGCAGCGCGGCAAATGCCAGCAGGCCAGTGCCCGTGCCAATATCCGCCAGATTTTGCACGCGCAGCCCGCACGCACGCATGTGGGCCAGCATGGCAAGGCATCCCGCCGTGGTTGAATGCTGCCCAGTTCCAAATGCCTGACTGGCAGGAATGGTAAAATTCTTAAGGCCCGGCTGATCAAGATAATCTGGCGTATGAACGTAGAATGGACCTTCGCGGATGGGCTCGACACCCTGCTGGCTCAAGGTTACCCAGTCCTCGTCGGGCAATTCTTCGGTCAATAGCTTTGGCGGGATATCTGCAAAAAGTGCGCGGATCGCGGTGATGTCTGCTGCGGTGGGAGCGTGCTCAATCCAGACTTCCATTTGCCATTCATCGGGCCTGTCCTCAGCGATCTCGCTGCCTGCGAGCACCATGTCGGCGTCCCAATTTAGCGCATCTTCATGGGCAACCAGCGCCGATCGAACAATGTCGGCGGATGCAAAAGCAGTGATTTTCCAGCTCATTTTTTCTCAATTTTTGCGAGGCGTTCGCGAGCACTCTGCACGACTTCGGCGCAGCCCTTCGGGTTTAACAGAGGCGCTTTCCCGGCGATGCGTTCGAACATTTCGCTCACACCAGGATGCGGGGTTAGAGCGATACCGCAGCGCCAGCCTTCGACAGCAGCGAAGGTTTTCTTGAACATGGCCACCCGATCCGGATGTTCGCCAAACCGGTACGTGCCCACCGCGAGCGCGGAAAGGCTGTCGAGATAGGTGAATTTCTGGCAGCTCGCGCGCGCGCAGCTTGTCCATGTCCAGCTTGTTGAGCCTTCGGTATGGCCGGGCGTGGCATGCGCGGTGATAGCGAGTTTGCCGATCCGCACCGTGTCGCCGCTCACCAACTGTCGATCCACTTTCACAGGCTCAAACCCAGGAATTCCCAATTGCGGATCAGCGCGGCTTAAGGTGCCGCTGGATAGCACGGCTACCCCAGCCTTTAACGCAGCGAATTTTGCCCCGGTTGCGCGTTTAAGCGCTGCGATTCCTCCAACGTGGTCGAAGTGTTCATGACTGGATACGATCCAGCGAATATCTGCGGGATTGAAGCCAGCGGCTTTGATATTTGCCAGTATCGAGGGGGCGGCTTGCTCTGTCGCTGCATCAATCAGGATATGTCCTTGCGGCGAAGTGATCAGCAAAACGGAGACGGTGCAGGTGCCGACGTACCAAAGATTGCCGTAAATCCGCGCGGGCGGGGCAGGGTCGGAGAAATCCTCCTTGCCTTCACATTGCCGCATCAATTCGGCCCCGGAAGCTGGATCAGCGGTGAGAGGTTTTCCCAAAGCTGGCATGGCAATCAGCAGCAAAAACAGCGGCGAAAGTAAGCGTAAAAGTTTAGCGGACATAGCTGGCTCCGTTGGCGTCGATCACTGCTCCGGTCATGCTCGGCGGCGCATCAAGTGCGCAGAACGTGGCAACCGTGGCGATCTCTTCGGGTGTGGCAACCCGGCCAAGCGGAATGTCGGCCAGCAGAGCCGGACCGCCTCTGCTGGCCAAATAGTCGTCGGCCATGGCGGTGGCGGTGAAACCCGGAGTGATCGCAAAGCTTAGGATGCCGTGCGCCGCATAGCCGCGTGCGATGGTTTTGTGCAGCGCGATCATCCCGCCCTTGGCCGCGGCATAATGCCAATGTTGAGGCGAGTCGCCGCGATAGGCGGCGCGGCTTGCAATGTGAACGATGCGGCCGGTAACCCCGCGTTCGAGCCAGTGGCGCACCGCAAAGCGCGAAAGCTGCGCGGCAGAAGTTAGATTGATACGCAGCGTATCCTCCCAGCCATCAAGCCAGGCGATGTCTGATCGGTTCAGCGGATTGTCTTGGAACAGCCCCGCATTGTTAATCAGCACATCGATCGCGCCGCCGCTCAGTTCAAGCGCTTCTTCCCACAAGCGTTGCGGTGCCGATGGCTCCGCCAGATTTGCGCCGATCACTCCGGCCGCGGTGCGGCTTCCGTGGCGCAGCGCGCGTGCGCCGCGCAATTTTAGGTTGTCTGCGATGGCCGCGCCAATGCCGCGCGTGGAGCCAGTGACAAGGATGGTGGATGTGCTCATTGGGTGGGGTTCTAACAGGCTGCACCCGCGATGACCACAATTGCCCTTCTGCGGTGGTTGCGTGAGGAAGCATTTCGACTAATAGGTGCGTTATTAAGGCCGTAGTTCAATGTGCGGCAGCATCGTTTTTATGGAGGTTTAGATGGCGCAGACGCGCAGCAATCGGCCACTCTCGCCGCATCTTGAGATATGGCGCTGGGGCCCAGCGATGCTGGTTTCGATCCTGCACCGCGTAACCGGCAATGGGCTAGCGTTTGTTGGCCTTGGTCTATTGCTATGGTGGATTGGCGCTCTTGCGAGCGGGCCTGAGTCTTACACCGCGTTCTTAAACCTGATTTGGATCGGCGAGGGCGGCACTATTCCTTCGCTCACTTCGCTGCTGGGCAAGGTGGTTTTGGTCGGCCTTACATGGGCGTTTTTTCAACATATGGCCACTGGCCTGCGTCACTTCGTGCTCGATATCGGTGCGGGGTATGAGCTGAACACCAATGCTCGGTGGTCGGTGGTCACTTTGGCTTTTGCGGGAATCGCCACCGCACTGTTCTGGGCGTTTGTGTTGCTGCGCTAAACCGCATCAACCTAACAAGACGTTGAATGCATTGGGGGTTTCATGGGTAACGGTACATCTCTTGGCCGCGTGCGAGGTTTGGGTTCAAGCCATCACGGCGCGCATCACTTTCTGGCTTCGCGGCTCAGCGCCGTGGGCAATCTCGTCCTCATCCCGTTCTTGATGGTCAGCCTCGCGCTCATGCCCGCGCATGATTACGCGACAGTGCATTCTTGGGCGGCCAAGCCCATCCCATCAACCGTGCTGGTGCTGATCATGATTAACACATTTTATCACGCGCGAATGGGCGTGCAGGTGATGCTTGAGGATTACATGCACGAAGGAAGCGGCAAAATTGCCTCGTGGCTTCTTGTTAACACGTTGCCGCTCGCCGGTGCTGCCTTTGGCATCATCTCGGTTATTCGTATCGCGCTTGGGAGCGCCTGAACAATGGCATCTTCGCATTCTTCGCAGCCCGCTTACAAGATTATCGACCACACGTATGACACTGTAGTCGTTGGCGCGGGCGGTTCGGGCCTTCGCGCCACAATGGGCAGCGCACAAGCAGGTCTGCGCACTGCTTGCATCACCAAGGTTTTCCCAACACGCAGCCATACCGTTGCGGCGCAGGGCGGGATCGCTGCGAGCCTCGGCAACAATACGCCTGACCACTGGACCTGGCACATGTATGACACGGTCAAAGGATCTGACTGGCTGGGCGATCAAGACGCAATCGAATATATGGTACGCGAAGCACCCGCTGCGGTTTACGAGCTTGAGCATGCTGGCGTGCCGTTTAGCCGCAATCCAGAGGGCACGATTTATCAGCGCCCGTTCGGCGGTCACATGCAGAATATGGGTGCAGGCCCGCCGGTGCAGCGGACGTGTGCTGCCGCCGACCGGACAGGCCATGCGATGCTGCACGCGCTCTATCAGCAAAGCCTGAAGTTCGACGCAGACTTCTTCATCGAATACTTTGCGATCGATTTGATCATGGAAAAAGGGGCCGATGGCGTGCCGGTTTGCCGGGGCGTGATCGCGATGTGCCTCGATGATGGCTCGATCCACCGCTTTCGCAGCCACGCGGTTGTGCTGGCGACGGGCGGCTATGGCCGTTCATATTTCACCGCAACATCGGCGCACACGTGCACCGGTGATGGCGCGGGCATGGCGCTTCGCGCGGGCCTTCCGCTTCAGGATATGGAGTTTGTCCAGTTCCACCCGACGGGCATTTATGGCGCGGGCGTGCTCATCACCGAGGGTGCGCGCGGCGAGGGCGGTTATCTCACCAATTCCGAAGGCGAGCGCTTTATGGAGCGCTATGCCCCATCGGCCAAGGATCTGGCCAGCCGCGATGTGGTCTCGCGCTCAATGGCGCTTGAAATCCGCGAAGGGCGCGGCGTTGGTCCAAACAAGGACCACATCTACCTCCATCTTGATCACATCGATGCCAAAGTTCTCGGTGAAAGATTGCCGGGCATCACCGAGAGTGGCAAGATTTTTGCAGGCGTTGATCTAACGCGTCAGCCGCTGCCGGTGGTGCCCACCGTGCATTATAATATGGGCGGAATTCCGTGCAATTATCACGGTGAAGTTGTCACGATCGGCGCAGATGGCAATCCTGAAACGATCGTGCCGGGGCTGTTTGCGGTGGGTGAGGCGGCTTGCGTTTCGGTTCATGGTGCTAACCGGCTTGGATCAAACTCGTTGATCGACCTTGTTGTGTTTGGCCGCGCGACTGGTCTGCGGCTTAAGGAATTGATCAAACCGGGCACATCGCACGCCTCGCTACAAAGCGACAGCGCCGACCTATCGCTCGCGCGCCTCGATCATTTCCGCCACGCCAACGGCGGCTCGCCAACATCGGAAGTGCGGCTTGAAATGCAGCGGGCCATGTCGGCTCATGCTGCTGTGTTCCGCACCGACGAACTGATGGCGGAGGGCAAGGCTAAGCTCACCGCGACGTATGAGCGGATGCAGGACATCAAAGTTTCGGATCGTTCGCTGATCTGGAACTCAGACCTCATCGAAACGATGGAACTGGATAACCTGATCGGTCAGTCGGTGGTGACAATGCATTCGGCATTCAACCGCAAGGAAAGCCGCGGCGCGCACGCGCACGAAGATTTCCCCGATCGCAACGACGCCGAATGGATGAAGCACACTGCCGCGTGGTTTGATGGCTGGGGCGGCAAAGGCGGCACAGTGAAGATCGATTACCGTCCAGTGCACGAATATACTTTGACCGATGATGTAGAGTATATTCAACCGAAGAAGCGAGTCTATTGACTGAGGCCAAAGCCATTCTCACTGAGAATGGCTTTGGCCTGGTTAAGATGATTTGCTGAGTTTGTGGCGCCAATCAGACCATGGTTTTGGGGCTTAATGCGCCCGGCTTATCGGCTGGGCGCTGGCCGAGCGGGGTAACCACAGCCTTTTTGTAGGCCAACGCCTTTAATAAACGCGCGGCGAACGGACCCAGCATAGATTGCTATTTGCAGTTGCCGCTCGTTGCCATTTGCTCCGGATACTTCGCGAACAATCCCGCCAAACGGAATCAGCGACCCTACGATGGAATTCGCCAAGCGAGCGGCTGTATTTCCGCGCTTTTGATCGCGGGTTTTTTCTTGGACGGTATCGATGTCATCACCCAGAACCGCATCTAGATTGCGCACAGCGGTCTGCATCCGCGCGCACGTTTTCAATCCGGAAAGCGTGTATGGGCGTTCTTGGGCGGCTATCAACAATTCAGGAATGTTTTTCTTCTTAATATTGACGTCACTTAGCGGCCTGGTCACGACATCAGAAGCAGACATACTGCCGGGATCAATGGCAGTTTGAGCGGAAGCGGGTGCGATGAATGCAATGACAAAACTTATCGTAATTAGGCGCCTTAAAATCATATTTAGTTCCTTTTGCGGCGTCTAACCGTACTCAAGGAAAATTGTTCCATAACTGCATTGGAAGCAGGATACTTAGCGTCGTCGGGTTCGTTCGCGGTTAAGCTGTTTGGGGCTTGTCACTCCCATCAACTTGGCCCCGCGCATAAGCTCGTCTTGCATGATCGTCAGCGCGCGCTCCACGCCTGGCTGTCCGGCTGCGGCGAGCGCATAGAGGTACATTCGCCCGCCGCTAGCCGCCGTTGCGCCGGCGCAGAGTGCCTTCAAGACATGCGTTCCGCGCCGCACACCACCATCGCAGATGATCTCGATTTCTCCGCCGACCGCATCGACAATCTCCTCGATCTGGTCGAACGGAGAGCGGCTGCCATCGAGCTGGCGGCCGCCGTGATTTGACACCATGATGGCATCCGCACCGATATCGACCGCGCGCCGTGCGTCAGCCACGCTCATCACACCCTTGAGGCAAAATGTGCCGCCCCAGTCGCTTCTGATCGTTTCGGCAGTCTTCCAGTTCATCGATTGGTCGAGCATTGTGTTGAAATAATTGGCGATGGACACAGCCTCGCCTGTCCCTTCGCTCACGTGTGTATCGAGATTGGGCAGGCTGAATTTTTCGCGCAGCAGATAGTTGAGCGCCCAGCGCGGTTTTGCAGCGTATGACAGCGCGGACGAAGCCGTAAAGCGCGGCGGCGAAGTGAATCCACTGCGCGCGCAGCGTTCGCGCTTGCCCGAAACGATGGTGTCCACCGTTAGCGCAATCGCATCAAACTTCGCAGCTTGGCAGCGCTCGATCATCGAGCGGTTGAGCCCTTTGTCTTTGTGAACATAAAGCTGAAACAGCTTCGGGCTGGAGATTGTGGAACCGATTTCCTCGATGCTGACGGTGGCAAGACTGGAGATCCCGAACCACAGCCCGAACTTTTCCGCCGCGCGGCCTACGGCGCGCTCGCCCTGCCAGAAGAAAATGCGTTGCAACGCGGTCGGCGAAAGCATCAGCGGCAATGGGGTCCGTTTGCCCATGATCGTGGTGGAAAGATCGATATCGGCGACGCCCGCCAAAACATCGGGCACCAGATCAACATCGTCGAATGCTGCCGTATTGCGCCGCCGGGTGACCTCATCGTCCGCCGCGCCATCGATATAGTCGAACACCGGCCATGGCAGGCGCTGACGTGCGAGACGCCGAAAATCATCGACGTTATGACAATCGGTGAGCCGCATCTTGTCTCTTTCTGGGCAAATGTATTGGGAAGTGAGCGACTTCAGCCCGGTCACCGCGCCTTATGAATTGGCAAATGTGTCGCACTGTCCTGGGTCGCCAGTGTCCAGCCCTTTGCGCAGCCATTGCATGCGCTGCTCGGATGACCCGTGCGTAAACGCGGCTTCTACTGGTCTCCGCCCGGCCGCTTTCATCAGCGCATCATCGCCAATTTGATGCGCGGCGGTGAGGCCCTCTTCGATGTCGCCGGGCTCGATCCGGTCTTTGTTCAGCGCCGCCCAGACCCCAGCATAGCAATCGGCCTGAAGTTCGAGTTTCACTGACATCTGGTTTGCGCGGCTTGGGTTGCTTTGCTGGGCGCTTTGCACTTTTGCCGAAAGTCCGGTTAGGTTTTGAATGTGATGCCCGTATTCATGCGCCATCACATAAGCACGCGCGAAATCGCCGCCTGCGCCCATCTGCTTGTCCATCTCGGTGTAAAAATCGGTATCGATGTAGATGCCTTGATCGGGCGGGCAATAAAATGGCCCCATCGCGCTTTGCGCCGCGCCGCAGCCCGAACTGCCAGACTGCGAATAAAACACCAGCTTCGGCGCAGCAAAATCGCCCCCCGATTTCTGGAACATTGGCGCCCATGTCTTATTGAGCGAAGCCAGCGCATTGCAGCTTTCCCTGCTAAACCCATTGATACTGCAACTTTCTGCTGCCGAATTGCCGCCGCCTTGAGGCCCGACCGCAGATTGCTGGCCGCCGCCCACGAGATTTCCAAGCCCGCCAAACAGCGCCATACCGATAACGACCACGATAACGCCGCCGATGCCAAAGCGGCTGCCGATCATTGAAAGCAGTGCGAAAGGCAAACCGCCGCCGCCGCCGCCAAACATACCGCTGCCCGATGATCCGCCGCTCCCGCGCTGGTCCTCTACATCGATCGAATTGTCGGATTCATCAAGCCGCATGCTGGTCTCTCTCTTGTGCTACATCGAACCCCGCAGTTCTGGGTTAGGCAACAGCGGCGGGTATGTCACGCTTAGCGAGCGATTTTCACGATTATGATATTGGTAACTTGCGCCTGACATTAACATTTGTCAGCACGGGGTTTGCGGTGAAACGTTTGGGGGTGTCGATGAGTCGTTGGGGCGCGGGATGGCTTGCGGGATTGGCAGCGTCCGTGCTCGCGGTGCCTGCTTCGCCGCTCGATGCCGCTCGGCCAAAACGCGAATCTCCGTTGATTTTGGCGCTGCGCCATCATGTAGAAACGCTCGCCAGCGACGATTTTGGCGGACGAGAGCCGGGAACTGAAGGTGAAACCAAGACCTTGCGTTACCTGGCTGGTCAGTGGTTCGACATCGGACTTGAATCTGGCACAAACTCGCCTGGCAGTGCTTGGTACGCGCCGGTTGAGCTGGTTGAACGTGAACCGCTATTGTCTCGCGCCAAGTTTTTGCGCGGGCGGAGAGAGGTGTCCGTGCCTGCTGATGGCGTGTTTGTGGTTACTTCGGGCGTGCGTAGTCTGATTGAGAACGCGCCAATGCTCTATGTGGGGCGGGGCAACGGGGGGCTTACCACGCGGACAGAACTCGCTGGGCGCATCGCTGTGGTATTTGATAGTCAGGCACCCGCGCGCGTTGGCGAGAAAGAAGTCGACCTTGCGGGGCAGCTGCTCGACCGCGGCGCAGCAGCAGTGCTGACCGTGCTAGACGGTGATCGCGGAATCGAAGACGTGATTGCGCGCCGCCGCCGCGCTGGGTATGCTTTGGCAGGCGAAAGGCTTGGCGGTGATATTGAGGCGTTTGCCTCCCCCGTGGTGGCTGAAATGCTGTTTTCCGCTGCCGGCAGCAGGGATCTTGCTGCTTTGCGGCGCGCGGGCGAAGCTCCCGAATTTGCGGCTCAACTGATCGGCATGAATGCTACGTTTGAGGCAACCAGCCGCGAAACGCGGATCAAAACGCACAACCTGATCGGCAAGCTTGAAGGCAGGCGGAGCGATGGAGGCGCTGTGCTGATGGTCGCGCATTGGGATCATTTCGGCAAATGTGCGTCTCCTCCGGCTGAGGATTTGATTTGTAACGGCGCAATCGACAACGCTAGCGGGCTTGCCGTGCTCACCGAGACCGCGCGGATCTTGTCCAGCGGGCGGCCACTTGAACGAGACGTTTATTTTTTGGCGACCACTGGCGAAGAGTTAGGCCTGCTAGGCGCGCTGGCATTTACCGAAAACCCGCCAATCCCGCTAGATCGCTTTGTCGCAGCGTTCAACGTCGACAGCACCGGGCTTGTGCCGGCTGGCCTTCCGGTGAGTGTGATTGGCAAGGGCATGACCGGGCTCGATCCCGGGATTGCTAAAGTTGTGAAGGCAATGAAACGCAAATTTGCCGCGGGTGATGCGGCGAATGCTTTCGCCAAGCGGCAGGATAGCTGGATCCTGATCCAGCATGATGTGCCCTCAGTTATGGTCAGCACGAGCTATTCAGATCCTGATCGGCTCGAAAAATTTATGGACAATGTCTATCATCGGCCAACCGATGAGGCGGCGAAAGTTGAGTACGGCGGTCTGGCCGATGATGTGCAGATTCAGGCCGGACTAGTGCGTTATTTTGCCGACCCACGGCTGTTTCCCAGCGTGGCAACGCCGGGTGCTTTGGCATCTGCGCCAAAGGCAAGCCCCTAGGCCCTAAGCCACTAGCGCTTTTAGCGTGGCTTGATTACATGGGCCGTCACGAATCTTCCTTTCTCGAAGTGGCAGCCCCGCATGGATATCCCCCTCGGCCTTACTTTTGACGACGTGCTCTTGCGCCCCGGCGCTTCGGACATGTTGCCAACCGAGGCTGACACGCGAACGCGGTTGACGCAGGCTATCGCCCTGAACATCCCAATCCTTTCCTCAGCGATGGATACGGTGACCGAGGCCGACATGGCGATTGTGATGGCGCAAGTCGGCGGCATTGGCGTGCTGCACCGCAATCTCTCGGTTGAGGAACAATGCGCAGCGGTGCGCGCGGTGAAGCGCTTTGAGAGCGGCATGGTGGTCAATCCGATCACGATCACTCCTGATGCGACCCTGGGCGAAGCGCAGGC
>JBBRXQ010000012.1:0-15183 GCA_038238515.1 Sphingomonadales bacterium
CCACCAGCACCGCGCTTGCCAGGAACGGCACCCGCCAGCCCCATGCGGCAAAATCCGCCTCCGATAAGCCCAGCCCCAGCAGCAGAAACAGCCCGTTGGCAAAGAAAAATCCCAGCGGCGCGCCCAATTGCGGGGCCGATCCGAAGCGCGCTTCCCAGCCCTTCGGCGCGTTTTCCACCGCGAGCAGCGCCGCGCCGCCCCATTCGCCGCCCAGCCCGAAGCCTTGGCCAAACCGCAGCACGCACAGCAATGCAGGCGCG
Source organism: Sphingomonadales bacterium (assembly GCA_038238515.1). Lineage (GTDB taxonomy): Bacteria > Pseudomonadota > Alphaproteobacteria > Sphingomonadales > Sphingomonadaceae > Novosphingobium. The sequence goes on from JBBRXQ010000012.1 coordinate 261, forward strand.
ATTGGCCCCGCCATCGCATAGGTCGGCAGAAATGCGATCAGGAAGGTGGATGCGCCCATCAGCATTAGCGATGCAACCAGCGTCGATTTGCGACCGATCCGGTCGCCAAAATGGCCAAAGGCAATCGCGCCCACCGGCCTGGCGAAAAACGCGAGGCCAAAGGTCATGAATGACAGCAGCGTTTGCGCGGCGGGCGATTGCGCGGGGAAAAACAGCGGCCCGATCACCAGCGCGGCGGCAGTGGCGTAGATGTAAAAGTCATAAAACTCGACCGCGGTGCCCACCAGGCTTGCGGTGAGAATGCGCCCATGCTGGCGGACCGGATGCGCCCCCGTTGCCGCGTGCCCGTCTGCCATACCCCCGTCTGCTATTCTGGGCGCGGCGCTTTCCCCGTTTCGCTGCATGCTTCTGCCCATTCCAAATCTGTCCTGAAGGCCGCGCATACTACGTAAGCGGCTCCTCAAATGTTCTCAATGGATGAACAGTAAAGCTATTTTATGATTTCCAAATGCCTAAATTTTGGCCTTACAAAATAGAAAGCCAATGCGATGTTGTCATGGTTTGAAAAAGATGCGCCAATCCGCACGAAGTTTCGCACGCTGCTCAACGTGCACAGCTTTTTGGCCGGATTGACCGTGGCCGCCACTGGCTGGTCGGCCATGAGCGGGGGTGCGTTCTTTCCCTTCATGGTGGCGCTGATCGTTCTTGTGGCAACCGCCGTGACTGTTTTGGTCTCAGGCAATTTGATCTGCACGCCTTATGTAAACACCGTTCTGCGCATGGAAGCTCTAGCCGCAGGCGATCTCGACACCCCGATCGAACGCACCGAGTATCAGGATTGTGTCGGCCGCATGAGCCGGGCGATGGGCACGTTTCGCGCCAATGCCATTGCAGTGAACGACTTGATGGCCGAACAAAACGCCGTAATCCAGCCGCTCAAGGAAGCACTTGAGCAACTTGCGCAGGCCAATTTGGCCTACCGGGTGAATCAGGTTTTTCCAAAAGAATATAATGTTTTGGGCACAAGCTTCAATTATGCCTTAGAAACTTTACAAGCCACAATTGGGGGTGTTTCTGAATCGACGGTGCGCATTCAAAACGCCTCAGTCGAAATCCGCGCCGCTTCCGATGATCTTGCCAAGCGCACCGAGCAGCAGGCGATGGCGTTGCAACAGGCCAGCTCAGATATGCGCGCGGTGACCGCGCTGGTCGCCGAAAACACCAGTAGCGTCGTCGAAGTTAACGTGTCGGTCGCCGATGCGCACCGCGAAGCCACCAACGGCGGGCGGATCGTCGAAGACGCCGTCTCGGCGATGACCATGATCCAAAGCTCAGCCAATGAGATCGGGCAGATCATCACCGTGATCGATGGCATCGCCTTTCAAACCAACCTTCTCGCGCTTAACGCCGGGGTGGAAGCCGCCCGCGCGGGCGATGCCGGGCGCGGCTTTGCCGTGGTCGCCAACGAAGTGCGCGCGCTGGCGCAGCGTTCTGCCGATGCCGCGCGCGAAATCAAGAGCCTGATCACCACCAGCAGCCAGCATGTTGAGCGCGGGGTGTCGCTGGTCGGCGAAACTGGCAAGGCACTCAACCAGATTGTTGGCCGAGTTGGCGAAGTTAGCAAGATCGTTACTGAAATTGCCGAATCTGCCACCAAGCAGACTGAAATGCTGGGCCAGGTGAACAAGACTGTTGGCCAGATGGACACAATGACCCAGCAGAACGCCGCGATGGTTGAAGAAACTACGGCAGCTGCGCGCAGTCTGGCTGAGGAAGCGCGCTTGCTCAACGATACCGTGAGCAAATTTTCGCTCGGCGGCCAAGCTGCGCCTTATCGTTCAGCAGCCACGGTCACTCCCATGGCACGGCACGCACCCGCAAACTACGCGCCTGCCAGAGCAAGGCAAGTCGGCGGTAATATGGCGGTCAAGCCCGCGGCGGATGCCGATTGGGGCGAATTCTGAGTGCGTGACGTAAACTGATAAGGTGGATCATCGTGTTGACAATATATTCAGTATGACACGCACTATTAGTTATCAGGGCAACTAAACTCTCGCATGAAAATTTACAGTATTTTTATAAAAATTGCACAATATTTGCAAAAACTGAAGGCCAATTCTCGTGCCTAAATGGTTCGAGTGTCATGCTCCAATTCGCCAGAAATTCCGTATACTATAGTTCTTGCATGGCGGTTTTGGGCTTATTTCGCTGCTTGCCACCGTTTTTGTGGCTTCAGGCGGAAACCTGGCTGTGGCCATCGGCATTTCTGCCGCGTCCCTGATCGCTGCTTTGATAACGGTGGCAACCAGCAGCGCGTTGATCTCTAGGCCTTAAGTCAGCGGCACGGCGGTGGTGGCGTAAATATAGAAATCGTAAAACTCGACTTCGGTGCCCACCAAGCTAGCGGTGAGCACGCGCTGATGCTGGCGGATTGGGCTGTTTAACGAATGCGTTGATGGTTCTGGCCCCTTTCGAAGGCGGCAAATCTAAACGCCAACTGCCAACTTGGCAAATCAAGCGCCACCTAGTGCTGTAAGCACGGCGAAGCTCCGGTTGTATGGAGGAGTGCTGCGTCCGCGCGCTGCGCTGTAAAAATTGATAATACACTCGTTACCCATCAGAAAATACACAAAAAATCTCTCGAATTCACCTCACAACTCCGCGTGTCACTTGCAAGGAACGGTTCGTCGTCTTTGCAGGAACAAGCGAATATCCCATGTGTTTGGCTTTAACTAATTGGATATTTGCATTCAGGAGATCACAATGCGTAAATTTCTATTTGCGGGCACCATGTCAATGGCCCTCATGCTCATCCCAGCGGCGGTTCACGCTCAGGCAGCAGCCGATTCAGCATCGACGGCAAGTTCATCCATGCCCACAACTTTTGCGATGAGTGCCGATCATCAGGCCCAGTATGATAGTTGGCCAACCGATGTTCGCGGCAAGTATGACGCATGGCCCACCGCCGATCAGCAGTACTTTTGGACGCTTGATGCCGAGCAAATGAATGGGTGGCAGGTGCTGAGCGCCACACAGCGCACCCAGATTATCACCATGGCACCCGAACAGCGGGCATCAGCATGGGCCCAGATAACCGCGCAAATGGCCGGCAAGCCTGCTGCGTCTGCAGAACCTTCGGCTCCTACCGGCGCAGTTGCAGCAGCACCTATGCAAAGCGCGATACAAACACCAGACCCAGCCCAAGCATCCATGAGCGATGGCCTAAAGAAATACCCCATCTGCACCAAAACTCTGCGCGATAACTGTCGCAATCGCAGCGGTGTTTAAAATTCAGCCGCAGATGCACGTAAAGGGCGCCTTGATCCGGCGCCCTTTTTGCGTTGTCGCACCGCCTTGCGCCGGGCGCGCAAGTTCCCTACTTGTTCCTGTGTGAGTCTGCAGACACAAACCGACACCGCCTGGCTTGATGGCCTGAACGTTCCCCAGCGCGAAGCCGTGCTCACCTCTGAGGGGCCGGTGCTGATGCTGGCCGGCGCGGGCACCGGCAAAACGGCGGCGCTCACCGCGCGGCTGGCGCATCTGCTGCGCGCGCGGCTGGCGTGGCCTTCCGAAATCCTGTGCGTTACTTTCACCAACAAGGCGGCGCGCGAAATGCGCGAGCGCGTGGGCGCGCTGATCGGCCCAGCGGTGGAGGGGATGCCGTGGCTTGGCACATTCCATTCGGTTGCGGCCAAGATGCTGCGCCGCCATGCCGAGCTGGTGGGGCTTCAGTCCAATTTCACGATCATCGACACCGACGATCAGCTGCGCCTCATCAAGCAGCTTATCAAAGTGGAGGAGATCGACGACAAACGCTGGCCCGCGCGCCAGCTGGCCGGGCTGATCGACAAATGGAAAAATCGCGGGCTTGGCCCCGCGCAGCTCGATGCCGCCGATAACGAAGCCTATGCAAATGGCAAAGGCACCCGGCTTTATACGCTCTATCAAGACCGGTTGCGCGCGATTAATGCATGCGATTTTGGCGATCTTACCATGCACATGCTCACCATTTTTAAGAAACATTCTGAAGTATTGGAATCGTGGCAGGCGCGCTTTAAATATGTGATGGTTGATGAATATCAGGATACCAATGCGGTCCAATATCTGTGGCTGCGGCTGCTGGCGCAACAACGCAAGAATATCTGCGTGGTGGGCGATGATGATCAATCGATCTATTCATGGCGCGGCGCAGAAGTTGCCAATATCCTGCGGTTTGAAAAGGATTTTCCCGGAGCCAAGGTCATCCGGCTTGAGCAGAACTACCGCTCTACCCCGCATATCCTCGCCGCCGCCTCAGGCCTGATTGCCGAAAACGCCCATCGGCTGGGCAAAACATTGTGGACCGAGGCCAACGGCGGCGACAAAGTGCGCTCGATCGGCGTGTGGGATGGCCCCGAAGAAGCGCGCCGCGTGGGCGAAGAGATCGAGCGGCTGGAACGCGAGGGCTGCCCGCTCACGCGCATCGCAATACTCGTGCGCGCCTCGTTCCAAACGCGCGAATTTGAAGACCGCTTCATCCAGATCGGCCTCAACTACAAAATCGTCGGCGGCTTTCGCTTTTATGAGCGCGCTGAAGTGCGCGATGCGCTGGCCTACTTGCGCGTGATCGCCTCGCCGTCTGACGATTTGGCGTTTGAGCGGATCTACAACACCCCAAAGCGCGGCCTTGGCGATAAAACACTGGAGAAAATGCACCGCCATGCCCGCGCGCGTAATATTCCTCTGGTCGCGGCCACGATCGAGCTGTGCGATTCTGATGAGCTTCCGCCGCGCGCACGCGGCACCTTGGCGGGCCTGATGCGCGATTTTGCGCGCTGGCGCGATACGGCGGCTACGCTTGTCCCAGCAGAACTTGTGCGCACCATGCTCGATGAAAGCGGCTACACCGCCGCGCTTCAGGCTGAGCGCAGCACCGAAGCCTCAGGCCGCCTCGAAAACCTCACCGAGCTAGCGCGCGCGATGGAAGAATATGAAACGCTGGGCGATTTCCTCGAGCATGTCAGCTTGGTGATGGACAATGACGCCGCCTCAGACGCCGAGAAAGTCATGGTGATGACGATCCACGCCGCCAAAGGGCTGGAGTTTGATCAGGTGTTCCTGCCCGGCTGGGAAGAAGGCGTGTTCCCCTCGCAGCGCGCGCTCGATGAAGGCGGTCTGGCCAGCCTCGAGGAAGAACGCCGCCTTGCTTACGTGGCGATTACCCGCGCGCGCAAGCGCTGCACGATCCTGCATGCGGCCAATCGGCGGATTTATGGCCAATGGACCAGCTCGATTCCATCGCGCTTCGTCGGCGAATTGCCGCAAGATCATGTCGAGGATGCAACCACGCTGGCGGGCGGCGCCTCGCTCTGGCGCGCGCAGTGGTCGGAACACTCCGATCCATTTGCCGATGTGGCACGCGCTCAATCAGAGCGGGGGTCTACGCGCGGCCCCGGCTGGCAGCGCGCGGCGGCCCAGCCCTATGACCCCGCTCCGCGCCGCATCGCCGAACCAGGCCGCAGCGCCGCCAGCTTCGCGGGCAAGCCTCGCACCGATATCACGGTGGGCGCGCGCGTGTTCCACGAAAAGTTCGGCTATGGCACCGTGTCTTCGCAAGAAGGCAACAAGCTGGAAATCGATTTCGAAACAGCAGGTTCAAAGCGTGTTATCGATAGCTTTGTGAAGAAAGCGGAGTAACCCCTCCGTCAGCCGTGCGGGCTGCCACCTCACTATTTTTGCTCTTGCGCAAATGGGAAGGTGGCTCGCGCAGCGAGACGGAGGGGTCCTTTTAGCTCAGAGCGCTGACACGCCCAAAAACCCCGGAACAGGCCCGTTCCATTCGCCCGGCTGCTCGGGCATCTCGGGCAAAACATCGCGCGGCGGGCGCGGCTCATCGCGCTTAATGCGAGGCAGGCGCTCCTTGCGCACCGCCGCCTCAACTTTCGCGGGAGCCGGTTTAGACTCGCGAACAGGCGCGATTTCGTCCGCAGGTTCAGCCTTGCGCACTGGCTTCTCCGCCCGCGCCTTAGGCTCGCGCCCTTTGCGCGCTGGCCGTTCGGGCCGGGCTTCCCGCTCGCGCGGCTCTTCGGCGGCCGCGCCATCAATCTTGTACTCGGGGATCTTCCCGCCGGTCAGCTTCTCGACATTGTCGATCGCTTCGGCGTCCTCATCGGTGACGAGCGTAAACGCGCGGCCCGTCGCGCCGCCGCGTCCGGTGCGGCCAATGCGGTGGACGTAATCGTCGGGATGCCAAGGCGTGTCATAGTTAAACACATGGCTCACGCCCTTCACATCAAGCCCGCGCGCCGCAACATCTGAAGCCACCAGAATGCTGATTTGGCCATCTTTAAACTTCTGCAGCTCGGCATTGCGCGCTGATTGATCCATGTCACCGTGGATTTCGCCTGCGGAAAAACCATAGCCTTGCAAGCTCTTGGCCAGTTCGCGCACCGTCGTCTTGCGGTTGGCAAAGATCAACGCGCTGGTGACATTGTCGGTTTTAAGGAGGTGCCGCAGCACATCGCGTTTACCGCGGCTGGTCACACGCACTTTGTGTTGAACGATGCTGGTGTTGTTCGAAGCAGGACGCGCCACTTCGATATATTTGGGGTTCGATAGAAACCGGTCCGCCAGCTTCTTAATTGGCGGCGGCATGGTTGCCGAAAACAGCAGAGTTTGGCGCGTGGTGGGCAGCTTTGCGCAGATGTTTTCGATATCGGGGATGAACCCCATGTCGAGCATCCGGTCTGCCTCGTCGATCACCAGCAGTTCGCAGCCCGTGAGCAGGATTTTGCCGCGCTCAAACAAGTCCATCAATCGGCCCGGCGTGGCGATCAATACGTCAACGCCATCTTGCAGCGCCTTCACCTGATCGCCCATTTGCACGCCGCCAATCAGCAGCGCCATTTTAAGATCATGGTTTTTGCCATATTTCTCAAAATTTTCCGCAACCTGCGCTGCCAGTTCGCGTGTCGGCTCAAGGATGAGCGAGCGCGGCATAAGCGCGCGGCGGCGGCCGTGCGCCAGAATGTCGATCATCGGCAGCACGAAGCCGGCGGTTTTGCCCGTGCCGGTTTGCGCAATGCCGATCAAATCGCGCATCATCAGCACCGAGGGGATGGCTTGTGCCTGAATAGGTGTCGGGGTGTCGTAGCCCGCGTCGAGAACCGACTGGAGCAACTCGTCAGACAGGCCGAGATCGGCAAATTTCATGCAGGTTTAATTCCGAAAAAGGTGCGCCCAAGGCGACAAGTGAGCCGCGAATTGTGCGGCGTCATTCTGAGTGCATTATTAATCTGAATCGGGCAGGAAAGTCAAGAAAATCGGCTGGGACAAGGGGCCCTCGCTGATGACTCAGGCTGTTTCATGGCTCCACCGGCACAAATTCGCGCACTTCCTTTACCGCGCAGGTTGTGCCCGCGCGCGAATGGATTCGATCGCGGTTTACGCAAAGCTGGCCATCCGGCGTTTTCGACATGTAAAAACCCATGTAGAAATCGCGCGCGTTGCAGGCTTTCTCGAGCCGCGCAGCGACCATGCGCCGGTCGCGCAAATGAAAGAGCAAGCGGCCGTCTGACACCGGCTGAACCGATGAAATGCCTGCAGCGGACATGCATTTGGCAGCCTTTCGTTCGCGCACCCGCACGTTCATCGATGGCGAGATCGGCACCATCGCCTCAGCGAAGGGTTCCATAACGGGGGCAATCGCTTCGCGGCTGAGCATGAGCGGCGCGACCCGGATGATCACGCGCTGTTCGATATGCACCTGATTCCAATCGTCATCATCAAACTCATCAAGCAGGGGAATAAGCACCCCAACTGTCACCGTGCGGTTGGTCTGCTGCGACGTGTCCAAATTCGCAGGTAAAGCGGCCGGAAGATTTCTCCGCGCTATCGCCATGCGATCTGCCACCAAAGAGGCTGGCGAAGCGCTGGGCAACCCACTGGGCGACGCAATGGGCAACGCAACTGGCGGGGTCACTGGCAAAGCGAGGGCAATAGGCGCAAAGAGATGGACGAAACTGAACATACAGAATGGCTTGCGGACCTGCTCCTCTTTTCCCGTACGATTCATCAGCGCGTGCATGGAGCACTCTGTGCGGTAGTGTTGATAATAACGGCATCGCTTGAATGGGCGGTTAACCCGGATTAGCGAAGATGTGGCTAGTGAAGATTTGATCGAGGAAGATTTGACCAGTAACTATTTGACCAATGAAGATTTGAATTGCCTCGGTGCGGCCTGCGCGATAGCCACCTTTGATGCTTGATATTGATCGCGTCAGCCTTTCAAACAGCTTCTTCGAAGAAGCAACCGCGCTGCTGGGGCCAAAGGGCTTCACCGCCGATTCCGATTCGATGGCGCCATGGCTAACCGACTGGCGCGGCCGCTTCACCGGGCGCGCGCTAGCGATGGCGTCCCCTGCGTCCACTGCCGAGGTGTCGAGCCTTGTTCGGCTCTGCGCCGCGCACGGGGTGCCGATTGTGCCTCAAGGCGGGAACAGCAGCATGTCGGGCGGCGCAACTCCCGACACAAGCGGAGCGGCGCTGCTGCTTAGCCTGCGGCGGATGAACGCGATTTCGCTGGTCGATGCCGATAGCCGCATCGCGGTGTGCCAGGCGGGGGTTATCCTGCAAGTTCTCCATGAAGCAGCCGCGCAAAAATCACTACGCTTTCCGCTGTCTCTGGGCGGCAAGGGATCGGCCACCATCGGCGGGCTGATTTCAACCAACGCGGGCGGCACCCAAGTGCTGCGCCACGGATCGATGCGCGCGCTTGTGCTGGGCATAGAGGCCGTGATGGCCGATGGCGCGGTGTTCAATCAGCTCGCCGTGCTGAAAAAAGACAACCGGGGGTTTGATCTGAAGCAACTGCTGATCGGCTCAGAGGGGACCATCGGCGTGGTCACTGGCGCCACGCTGAAGCTCGAACCCGCAATCGCGGCGCGCTCTGTGATGTGGGCTGGGCTAGACTCGCTCGACGCGGCGCGGGTCTTGTTGCTCCATGTGCAGCGCCATGCCGGCGGCGCGCTCGAAGGGTTTGAGGTGATGCCCGCGCATTCGCTGGAGGCGGTGTGCCAGCATCTCCCCAGCGCGCGGAAACCTCTGGCCGGCGATCACGCCTGGCACGCGCTGATAGAGCTTGTTGCCGATGCCGATGAGGCTGAAACCCTTCCTGCCCGCGCTGAAAAACTGCTCGAATCTGCGTTTGAAGGCGGCCTGATCGCCGATGCCACACTGGCCGCCAGCGAAGCACAGGCCGAGGCTTTCTGGGCGCTGCGCGATGGGATTGCGCCTGCCGAGCGCGCGCTGGGCCCCGCTGTTCAGCACGATGTCAGCGTGCCGACCGAACATATGCCCGCCTTTGTCGAAGACGCGGTGCGCGAGACTGAGGCGGCATGGCCCGGCACGCGCGCGATCGGGTTTGGCCATCTGGGCGATGGCAATATTCACTTCCATGTGATTGCCCCGCTCGGCGTTGTGGCGGAGCACTGGCAAGAAACCGACGGCAAGGCGATCAGCCGCCAAGTGCATGATATCGTCGCGCGCTATCAGGGATCAATCTCGGCCGAGCATGGCATTGGCCAGCTTAAGCGCGACGAACTGGCGCGCACCGGCGATCCGGTGGCGCTGGAGATCCTGCGCCGGGTTAAACAGGCGCTTGATCCCCGCGCCCTGTTCAATCCCGGCAAGCTGCTGTGATCGGCTGCGCGGCTCAAGCAAGAATGTTGCTTGAAGTGTGACAGCAGTGTTGCAGGCGCACTTGCGCGGTTCCGACTCAGCCCCTAAACGCCGCCTCATCGCCAAAACCGCGCGCTCGGGCGCGTGGGACCGAATTGTCTAACGGAGAGATTCCTATGGCCAGCGCGCCGCAATCCACCTTGCCTTTGTTTTACAACGATCTGGTTCCGCTGAATTCCCGCGATCATGCGGATTGGACCGCGCGCAGCGCGACCACCGCCAAGTGGCTCAGCCGCCAGCATGCGGTGCCGCTGACCGTGGAAGAGTTTCCGCAGGCTGCTCGGCATTATCCGATCATTTTTGCCTCGGGCGAGAACCCTGTGCCGCTGGCGCTGATGGGCCTGAATGAGGGCGTGAACGTATTTGTGGATGCAGAAGGCAACGTTGCCCCCGGCCTCTATATCCCCGCCTATGCCCGCCGCTATCCCTTTATGTTGGCCAAACTTTCGCCCGAAACCAACGAGCTTTCGCTGTGCTTTGATCCGTCCAGCGAACTTATCGGTGCTTTTGACGACGGGGAAAAACTTTTTGAAGGCACCGAACCGAGCGAAGCGACCAAATCAATCTTGGGTTTTTGCGAGCAATTTGAGCAAGCTGGCCAGCGCACTCAGGGCTTCATCGACGAGATCCGCAAGCACGATCTGTTGATGGAAGGTGAAGCCTCGATCCAGCAGCCCGGTATCGAGCAGCCCTTCACTTATCGCGGCTTCCAGATGTTCAATCAGGAAAAGGTGCGAGATATGCGCGGCGATGTGCTGCGCGGCTGGTCGCAGAGCGGATTACTGCCGCTGATCCATGCGCAGATGTTTTCGCTCGATCTGATGAGCACGATTTTTGCCAAGCAGCACGAGCAGGGCACCGCGCCTACGCCAACGATCAACCTGCCCTTGAACTGATCGAGGCGCGTTTTACTTCACGGGATTGACGCTCCAATTTGCGGGGCGGCACAAACGGGCAGCCAAGGGGATTTCACAGACAACCGTGTGATTTTTCCCTTGCGCGGTTTGGATGCACTGCTTACCTCTGCGGTGTTGCAACGGTGCTTCCCTCATTGCCCGTTGTGACTGGTGCATTTTATGCACCTCCTCCCTGAACCTTGGCCACCTGGAGTTTATCTCCAGGTGGTTTTTTCTTGGGCATGTGCGCGGGCAAATGATGCTGGCAACTCGGCACGCGCCAACTCAGCGATTGCTCACTCGGCAGCGGCTGACCAGCGCTGGTGGGTTTGGCCCATCTCGGCCACTGCCGAAGCCATGCGCTGGACCAAACCGGTCAGCAACTCAGCCGTGCTTTCAAATCCGGCCCCCGGCTCCATCATCTGGGCATCGAGATAGGCGCGCCGATCGATCTCGATCTGCAGGCAATTTACCCCTGCGCCGCGCCGGGCATGCCGATCGAGCACATAAGCCCCCGCATAAGGACGATTGTGCGCCGCCAGCCGCCGCGTCTCGGCAAAATATGACAGCATGGACGCCGCCAGCGCGTTATCACACGCAGCACCGAATCGATCGCCGATCACAAATTCAGCAGCCGGTTCGTTGGCGCTGCGCGTGCTGAGCGGTGGCATCGAATGCAAATCGATCAGCAACGCCGCCCCCCACCGCGCGCGGACCGTTTCCAGCAAAGCCGCCAGCGCGTTGTGATAGGGCACATGCACCCCGGCAATGCGGCGATCGAGCTCAGCACGATCGATGCGGCGCTTCCAAATCTCGCCCGTGCCCGGAAGCCGCCGAGGAATGAGCCCAAGCCCGCAGCGGGCGCGCGGCGCAAGCCGATGCGGCACCGTACTATCGCCCGCAAAGTAGCCAGCTGCATCGGCGTCGTTCGGCGCAGCCTCGATCATATCCCAATCGATATCGCCCACCGATCGGTTAAGGTCGATCATCGCCCGCGGAGCATGCGCCATGATCAAATTTGCCCCGGTGCGCTGCGCCACTTCGATCCCCAGCAGGTCGACATAGCGATCCTCAAGCCTGAGCGGAGCCGAGGCGGGATGCCGCATGTTTTCAAGCAAAGCCTCAGGATAGGCCCGTCCGGAATGTGGAACCGCGATCACCACCGGGATCGGCGAAGGATCAATGCTAATCTGGCTAAATGCTGGCGCCGCCGCCGCATGGTCGCCCACGTTTCCTTGCCCGACTCCGTGCCCGACTCCATGCCAGTGCCCGTGCCCGTCCACATTCCAGCCCCTGCGATCAAGCGGAAGCCGCGAATCGCCTGCCATCAGTTCAATTTTAACCATTGCCTCACGCTGCAACCGATTACGTATTGTGTCAAAGGTGGTCTCGTCCGTCTTGGGGCAAGATTCTTAACTGGTTCGGGTGTAACCAACATGTCCACCGGACTGACAGGGTATTCCCAGCCAGCCCAAACCCACGATTCGCATTTGAAAAGGGTGATCATGATCCGCATCCTGCTGGCCGAAGACGAAGCGGCTATGCGCACCTACCTCTCGCGTGCATTGGAAAATGCAGGTTATGAAGTAGTCTCTGTCGATCGCGGCACCGAGGCGGTGCCGCTGCTTGAAACCCAGCACTTTGACCTGTTGTTGTCGGACATCGTGATGCCCGAGATGGACGGCATCGAGCTCGCGCAGCGCTGCGCAGAGATCAGTCCGTCGACAAAAGTGATGTTCATCACGGGCTTTGCTGCGGTCACCCTGAAAGCGAATCGTGAAGCACCGCAAGCGCGCGTACTGTCAAAGCCGTTTCACTTGCGCGATCTGGTGCTCGAAGTGGAACGCGTGTTCGCCGATGGCCCATTTGCGGACAATGGCCGCCCTGCGCGTTAATCTCACATCGGATACCCGGGAACGGATAACCAGAAACGGATAACCGTGATCCGGCGATAAAGCCCTCTTGTCAGCCTAAGCCCCCCCGGCTAATGGGCTGCCTCTGATCATGCGATTGCGAGCTGTGATTGCGTGCTGAAGGCTCGATGGTGCGGGCGTATAGCTCAGTGGTAGAGCACTATGTTGACATCGTAGGGGTCGCAAGTTCAATCCTTGCTACGCCCACCATCGATAAAATTGGCGACAAACCCCGCTTCGGCGGGGTTTTTTATGCCGAGATGATGCCGCTACTGCCAAACTAATGTGCCCTCTGGCCCAGCGACAACCATGCCTTGCTGCCCCACTGCGGAGGTGTTCCAATCGCTGAGCTTGGCGATGCCAGCGCTGTCTTCTGCCAAAACTTGCGCGATCAGCCGCTCGCCCGCCGGCGTGCGCGCGATCACCACGCCGCGCACCACCGCGCCATCGGGCGCATAAAGCACAGTGCTGGTTTCCACGGTGGCAGGCCCCGCGTATTCCTCAATCACCGGCGGCACCGGCCCGCGCGCCGCATCGGCCTGCGCTTGAACCGACATTTCGGTGCCCAATGGATGCGGCGGCGCAGCGCGGCCCAGAACCAGTGCGTGATGCTTTGAAACCACCCCGCCTTGCCCATAAACCAGCCCCAGAGCTGCCCCAGAACTATCAGCTCCGCTGCGCAGCTTGCGCACCATGCCGCAAAGCCCGTGGGTCATGTAATTGTTCAGCGGCCCGCCGAAAAAGGTCAACCCGCCTGCCACGGTGGGCTCCACATCGGCGCGCAGCGGCATCGCCTCCAGCGCCATCTTGGGCACAATCGGAAAACAGCTGTAAAGCTCGGCCAGATCAAACGCCGCTGGATCGCCGCCCGCGATCTCTACCGCGCGATCAAGCACCGCGCGCATCGCGGTGGAATGTGCATAGCTATCGCGCATCAGATAATCGTTAGGTTCATTGGCCGCCGCGCCGCCCCAAATATGGATCAGCCGGTCTTCGGCAATCCCGGCGGCGCGCGCCCATGCCAGGCTGGCAACCACCACGGCCCCGCCCTGATTGACCACCGGATTGGCGACATTGAGCTTGGCATAAGGAAACGCCACTGGCCGATTGGTTGGCGATTGGTGCCCGATCTCCTCGGCGTTGGGCGCGGTTTGAATCCATGCCTTTGGATTACCTGCCGCCACGGCGGCATAGCGCGCCCATAGCGCCGCCGAAGCCAGCCGCCCTTCGTCCGGGCTCTGCCCGCGCGCGGCGGTCCAGGCGTTTTCATAAAAAGGATAGATATGCACCGGCGCAAACACGCCCAGATTGCGCGAAGCCTTGCGCGTCATTCGGTCAAAATGAGCGCGAAAGGTTTCTTCGGGTGGCGGCGGCGGGGTCCAGCCCATGTCGACACCGGCCTTCGTCGCTTTGTTCAGCGCATTCTGCGCCTCTCCGCCCACAATCGCGGCCACCTGCGACGTGCCTGCCGCAATCCGTAGCGCGGCTTCGTGCACCAGCCGCACCGGGGTTTCCCCGCCCATGCTGGCGTTCACCGCCCGCGCCGGCGCGATGCCCAGCTTTTCGCAGAGCAGCGCCACCGGATCGCGGTAAGGCCAGCCAACCACGCCCACCAGTTCGAGCGAATCAATCGCGCCAAGCAGCGGCGCGCCAGCATCCATTTCGGCATCGCGCAGCGCATCGGCCATCAGCACCACCGGCTCGCGCCCCGCCGCCAGATCGGCGGGCCGGTCGGTCACCTCGCCTTGGGCAATCAAGACCGGAATGCGCGCCGGATTGCGCGCCGGATTCCGGAGGGGATCGGGTGCTGACGCCATCGGCCTTACTTGCCCTGCCAGTTTGGTGCGCGCTTTTCAGCAAACGCTGTCGCGCCTTCGCGCGCATCCTGCGAGGTAAAGACCGGCGCGATATAGGCCTGCTGCTTGTCCCACATTTCGGCCTCGCTCCATTCGTGCGAATCGCGCACGATGGCTTTTGATGCGATCAGCGCCAGCGGGCCATTTGCCGCGACGCGCGCCGCCAGCGCCTTGGCCGCTTCCAATGAAGGGCCCTCGCTCACCTGATTGATAAAACCCAGCTCATAAGCGCGCGCGGCGGTGATGAAATCGCCCGTCAGCGCCAGCTCCATCGCGATGCGCGGCGGAATCTGGCGCGGCAGCTTGATCAGCCCGCCGGCTGCGGCGGCGAGCCCGCGTTTGGCTTCGGGAATCCCGAACTTCGCGCCGGCATTGGCGACGATCAGATCGCACGACAGCGCCAGTTCCATTCCGCCCGCCAGCGCATAGCCGTCGACCGCCGCGATCAGCTGCTTCTTCGGTGTCCACTGGCTGAGCCCGCCGAACCCGCGCCCTTCGATCGATGGCGATTCGCCGCGCAGGAAACCCTTGAGGTCCATCC
>JBBRXQ010000013.1:0-14770 GCA_038238515.1 Sphingomonadales bacterium
TCGAGGCGCATGGATCCCGACTGGCGTGGTTGCAATGTAACAATGCCGCATAAGCAGGAAGTTATTGCTTACCTCGATCAACTTGATCCGCTCGCAGCTCGCATTGGCGCAGTCAATACAATAATACCTGAGGGCGGAGTCCTCATTGGCTATAACACCGATGCGCCGGGTTTTCTTGAACCGCTGCAGCCGATGTTGGCGGACACTCACCTTTTTCGTATGGCGCGTGTTCTGGGAACCGGTGGTGCCGCGCGCGCTATTGTTTCAGCGCTTGCCCAGCAAGGCATGGTTATTGTCTTAGCCGGGCGTGACCCGGCAAAGGCGCGCGCGCTGCTTGATGAGCTTGCCCCGCCGAGCGAAGGGAGTGCAATAGAGCACCATGCGGTTGACATTGCTGTATTTATGAGACCCACTGATTTTGCGTTTGATGACCGCGAGCATTGCTTCGACCTTGTTGTGAACGCAAGCCTGCTGGGTATGGTCGGGCAGCCGCCACTTAAGTTTGACTGGACTCACGCACCTCCTAGATCGGTGGTTTATGATATTGTTACTTCTCCGCTCGACACAGCATTCCTGAAAGCTGGTCGTCAAGCAGGTTTCCGGACAGTCGATGGGTTGGCGATGCTGATTGGCCAGGCTGATCACGCCTTTAGGCGTTTTTTTGGTGCCAAGCCTCCGCGTAATGCGGACGGCGCACTAAGGGAAAAACTAGGCGTATGAGCAGCCCTTTCATTTTAGGCCTAACCGGCTCGATCGGGATGGGAAAATCTACCGTAGCAATGATGTTGCGCGAACTTAACATACCGGTATTCGATGCAGATGCAGCGGTTCACGCGCTGCAAGGGGTCGGAGGGGCGCTGGTTCCCGCTATAGAAGTGGAGTTTCCCGGTACTACCGGCGCTGAGGGCGTACTCCGCCAAGAACTTGGCGCTCGGGTTTTCGGCGATCCCGAGGCGTTGGCAAAGCTGGAAGCCATTGTGCACCCCGCGGTTGCAAATCTCCGCGAGATGTTCATGCAAGCGAACGCCACGGCAAGCCTAGTCGTGTTCGATATCCCATTGTTGTATGAGAAAGGGCTTGGTGCAGGCCTTGATGCAGTCGCAGTGGTCACTGCCCCCGCAGTGCAACAACGACAGCGTGTCCTTGCAAGGCCGGGGATGACCCCCGAGAGGTTTTCCCAAATCCTTGGCATACAGGTGCCCGATGCTCAGAAACGAGCTCGTGCAGACTATGTCATCGATACCAGCGTTACATTTGAAGCGACTAAGGCGACGGTCGCGGCTCTTGTGGACACCATCCTACAAAAAAACCAACGCTAACGCCTTGCAAGGCCAGACGGGTGGGTCCAGACAATTGACGATGCGTGAAATAGTGTTTGACACCGAAACCACAGGGCTCGACCCGCGAGGCGGCGACCGGATCGTTGAGATCGGCTGCATCGAAATGGTCAACCGGGTGGCCACAGGCGCCGTGTTTCAGGCCTATTTCAATCCTGAGCGCGATATGCCCGCCAGTGCGGAGGCAGTGCACGGCCTTTCAATCGCCTTTCTTTCGGATAAACCACTGTTTTATGCGCGCGCCACCGAGCTGATGGAATTTCTCGGAGATGCGCCTCTTGTCGCGCACAATGCTGGATTTGATTTTGGCTTTTTGAATGCCGAACTCGCGCGGTGTGCCATGGATCCAGTTAGCCATAATCGCATGGTCGATACCGTCGGTATCGCCCGGCGAAAGCACCCAGGTGCCAAACTCAGCCTTGATGCCTTGTGTAACCGGTACGGCATCGATCGCAGCCACCGAACACGCCATGGTGCATTGCTTGATGCTGAATTGTTAGCGCAGCTGTATGTCGAGCTTATGGGCGGGCGGCAGATTGGTCTTGAACTCGCAGTGGAAGCCGGAGTCTCGAGCAGCGACTTGCCCGCCGCTGCGCGCACAGACCGTTCCGTCGTTCGTCCGCAGCGACTGCACGCAGCGAATGCGGCCGAAATAGCCCGCCACGTTGAGTTCATGACCAAGTGCGGTAACGCCATCTGGTCGCGCTGACCTACGTCCACACATTGGACTTAAGCTAGAGTCTATTGAGTTTTATTGTGCAGGAGAACGATCCCATGGAAATTCGCGTATCGGGACACCAGGTCGAAACCGGCGAAGCATTCGAAGCCAAGGCCGAAGGACGGTTGACCTCGATAATCGCTAAGTATTTTTCACGAGCGCTATCCTCGCATGTCACCCTTGGCAAAGCACCACATGGCGGATTCCGCTGTGATATCGTCACGCATGTTGCCCAAGGCTTGATCCTAAAAGGAAGCGGCGAGGCGCAAGACGCCCATATCGCGCTTGATCAAGCTGCCGAGAAAATCGAGAAACAATTACGACGTTACAAGCGCCGACTCACTGCCCGGCACGATCAGGCCGACCACGCGCGCCGAGAGGAAGATGCCGCATATACTGTGTTTGTAATAGATGAAGTTGAAACCGAGGAACCAGCTGATGCACCCTTGGTTATTGCTGAGACTCGAGTAGATGTGCCTACCGCTACGGTATCTGATGCCGTTATGATGCTCGATTTGCGAAATACCAATGCACTGCTCTTCAAAAACGCTGGGACAGGCATCCACAACATGGTCTATCGACGCGGCGACGGCACGATCGGTTGGGTCGAACCGTCTTTTTGAACGCATTGGGCGGAAGCAGGGCGCGTGATTAAAACCCATGCCTCGCAAAGACATCATTCCAAGCTTGCGTCGCGCGATCATCAAGCGCATGGCCCACGGCATAATTCTGGCGCAGTTCCCATAATTCGGTGTTTTTTGCTCCATGACTGCACTTTTTTTGATAGATCCTTCGGCAGTTCGTATAATTCGCGCTGAGACCAAACAGCAGATCCTCGCCGCTCTCGCTGATTGCTTTGCCACCGTTTATACGCTTGATGTGGTAAACGTGCTGGAGCGGATAGAGGACCGCGAGAGGCTGGGCAGCACTGGCTTTGGTCGCGGCGTTGCTATCCCGCACGCCAGATTGGAAGGAATCACCAAAGCTGTGGCGGTTTTTTTCCGTTTGGCCGAACCAGTTGACTTCGCTTCGGCGGATGGCAGTCCGGTGGACTGCGTTTTTGGCCTTCTTTCGCCAGAACAAGCCGGCGCAACTCACCTTCAGGCGCTTGCATCGATTTCGCGCCTGATGCGCGATGAGAGGATGCATCAAAAGTTGGTTTCAGCTCCCGATGCCGAAGCCATCTACGCGTTGCTCGTCAATGTTATTGACCGCGACGCCGCCTGATCGCCAAGTTGTATAAATTCTAGCCTTGGTGAGCGAGCCACGACTCTCGGCGAAACTAGAGGTTTCCGCGCTTTTACGCACCACCGATTCGGCTGGGGGTTTTGGCGTGGTGCTGAAAAAAGGGGAGCCTGATGGCGGCACCATTCTCATTGTTATGTTGGATAATCAGAAACTTGGTAATGTCTTTGAACGCATGCCCGCGCTTGATGGAGGCCGGGAGTGGACGCATGTCAGCCAGCAGGACGCACTAAACCCTAACGATTTCGAGCTTTATCTGCAACGGAGGGCTTTGCAGGATCCAGATCTGTGGATTGTGGAGCTATCTATCGCGGATGGTGAACGGCTCATCTTGAACCAAAGCCATTAAGCCGAAGTGCAGGTTGACATCGCGGCGGCGCACAATATTCGCGCAAATCTCGAAATCGCGATTGCGGCGTTGACAGGTACACCACCTAGTCTCGTTAGCACGCAGACGGGGGGCAGACGACTAGGCCTTCGGTCGGGAAACACCGCGCAGGCTTGTCCTGAGGTGAGATCTCCCGATCGCGCCTAGTTCTGACGTCCACCGCCCAATGATGATGATGAATGAGCCAGAAGTTTCGTATTGCTAGCACAATCAGTTTGCTTGCCACCATTCTAACAACCTTGCTCAGTTCCGGAGGTTCCGGGGCGCAGGCGCAAGAGCTTCAGATTGTAGTGCCAGAAGCACCGAGCGCTTCTGGTGTACCAGAGCAAAAAGCTAGAAACGGTGACCTCCCAGCAGAAGCTCCTCTTCCGCAGGACAATATTGGCCAGCTTGATAAGCCAACCATCCCGCGCACTGCATCCACGCTTGCAGCTATGGCCGAGACGATTGAGGCTCCTGCAAAACTTCCGCGCGAAATCGAATGTATGGCCAGCGCTATCTACTTTGAAGCAAAAAGCGAAACGCTGGCCGGCCAGCTTGCAGTAGGCCGAGTAATTGCGGCACGCGCTAACTCTGGACGCTTTCCCGGTTCCTATTGCGGCGTAGTGCTGCAGAAATCCCAATTTTCATTCATTCGAGGCGGCGTGCTGCCGACTATCAACCGGACAAGTGCGACGTGGCAACGGGCAGTCAAGATCGCATTGATAGCCGATAGGGGCGTGTGGCGAAGCCCAGTGGAGGGCGCGCTCTTCTTCCATGCCGCGCGCGTTTCGCCAGCTTGGGGCAAGGCACGCATGGCTCAAATCGACAATCACATTTTCTATCGCTGATCGTGGGCGCTAATCACGGGCATTGATTCAGTGCAACTAAGCGCTGAATCAATGCCTGAAATGGCGCATTCCTGTGAAAAGCATGGCAAGGTTGGCTTTGTCTGCGGCCTTAATGACCTCGCTATCCCGGATCGAGCCCCCTGGTTGGATCACTGCAGTGGCACCTGCCTCAATCGCAGCCAGCAAGCCATCTGCAAAAGGGAAGAAAGCATCAGACGCTACCACCGCGCCAATCGTGCGCGGTTTTGCCCAGCCGTTGGTTTTAGCCGCTTCAAGCGCCTTGGCGCTGGCGATGCGCGCGCTATCGCGGCGGTTCATCTGCCCTGCACCAATGCCTGCGGTAGCGCCATCCTTTGCATAAACAATCGCGTTCGATTTGACGTGCTTCGCCACTGTCCACGCAAATAGGCAATCTTGGAGTTCTTGTGAACTGGGTTGACGCTTCGTCACGCACCGCAGCATTTCCGGAGTAACTTGGCCATTGTCGCGGTCCTGCATCAAGACGCCGCCCGCAACTACGGTTACCATTTGCCCGCCCCGGTGAGGATCGGGCAAGCCATCAATCAACAGCAGGCGTAGGTTTTTCTTTCGTGCAAAAACCTCGCGTGCTTCAACATCGGCTCCCGGAGCAACTACGACCTCGGTGAAGATTTCAGCAATTGCACGGGCGGTTGGGCCGTCCAACGCTTGGTTGACTGCAACTATACCGCCAAAGGCAGAAACTGAATCGCAGGCGAGCGCGTCTTCCCACGCTTCTAGCAGCGAGCCAGCTGTTGCCACCCCGCATGGGTTGGCATGTTTGACGATCACGACCGTTGGCTGAGTGGTTCCCAGCTCTGCGACAAGCTCAAGCGCTGCATTAGCGTCATTGTAATTGTTATACGACAATTCCTTACCTTGCACCTGAACTGCTTGCGCGATGCCGCTTACTGCAGGCCCCGTTGGAACATATAGTGCCGCCCCTTGATGCGGGTTTTCTCCATACCGCAGGGTCGTTATTAGCCGAGAAGGCATGAAGTACAGCGGTGGAAACTTGGTCGGTTGGTCAACCTGCGTGAACCATTGGGCAATGGCGGCATCGTAAGCCGCTGTAACGGAAAAGGCTTTTGCCGCCATTGCGCTGCGAAACGCGGAAGTGGTGGTGCCCTTGTTAGCTTCGAGCTCAGTTAAAAAAATCGGATAGTCTGCCGGATCAGTCAAAACCGTTACGTAAGCGTGATTCTTGGCTGCTGATCGCACCATTGAAGGTCCGCCTATGTCGATATTCTCTACGACCACATCGCGGCTCGCACCGTTAGCGACGGTCGCCTCGAAGGGATAAAGATTGACTATCACAACATCAATCGCGCCAATCTCATACTTTACCATCGCGGCGGCATGCGATGGATTGTCGCGAACTGCCAACAGCCCCCCGTGAATTTTAGGGTGCAGCGTCTTGACCCGGCCGTCCATCATCTCGGGAAAGCCAGTGAGCTCGGCAACATCTAATACCATGAGACCGGCATTACGCAGTGCCTCGGCTGTACCCCCTGTCGAGACCAAGCTGACTCCACGCGCGGTAAGGGCATGGCCTAGCTCAGCCAAACCAGTTTTGTCGGACACTGAGATCAGCGCCCGTTTGATTGTTACATTCGCCAAGGACGTGTTCCTATCGCATTTTCTTGAGCAGCCAGGAGAAACTTTCTCCGCTGCGCGGGATCTTCGCGGCAATCACGAGTTGGCGGGTCCCTATTGGCCTTCCCTGACTGTCGGCCCATAAACTCTCCTCGACCGACAATGGATCGCGGCCTGAACGAAACTGCCACAAGCTGCCATCGGGCAACGCCAGGGTCACGCCCAGGCCATCTTGGCCTTGCGCGAGTTCAATATCGGGGCCCAAATGAAAGCGCAACGCGACCGCGATCATGCCGCGCTTGCCGCGCCGGGCGGTGGGCAAAAGCAGATCCTCACCGCGCAGCTCGGTGCCATCATCGCGCAAAATAAGAATTCGACGATGAGTAAGACCATAGCGCGCAACATAACCATTGTGGCTGGCCTCAATTCGCGTAGCGCCGCCATCGGAGCTCAACGCGCGGCGATCAACTTCAACCTCTGAGACGCCCGCGCCAAGTTTGCCATTGATCAGAACTGCGGTCGAATTGAAATCATCGATTGTCAGCGTGGAATGGGCCGCTGTGGCGCGCAGTCCCTGCGCAAGCCGCAATGGAATAAGTCCACCGGCAAGCGCTGCACCTCCACAGTTGACGATGATTCGTTCAGGCCCATGGCCAAATTCAAAGGCGAGCGTAGAGGCACAACCATCGCGCGCATGGCGCGCAACAGGTGGCGGCGCAGCATCGATCTGTAACACGGCCTTGCCAGCCGCAATCCGTTGATAGCCCCATTGGCGAGCTTCGCGCAGCGGCCGGGTGCGTACACCGCTAGCCTTGATAAGAGCATCAATTCGGGGGAAGGAAATAGCGCTAGCGCCTTGCCAAGAACCAAGTCCACCATCGGTGTGAAGCAACGCTAGCAGTGGTGGCACCAGCAAGATTAAGATTGTCTCTAACTGCGCAGGTGGAACAGCACGCACTGCTGCGTAGCATGCCTTGAGCCTAACCAGCAGAGCAATGGCTTCCATTTGCCCTAGCGGGCTTCGGGAAAGTAAGCCTCCATCATCACCGAGTAAATCACCCAGCGCGCGAACAAGACCTGCTTCCCCATAAAGTTGCCGCGCGCGCCCATTTTCTAGCAGCAGTCCAGCGGCGGTAATCGCACTCCATCCGGCCACTTCAGCAAGTTTATCCTCCGCTTTACCGACATGGCGATCCAGCCAACGGGCGGTGTCTTCAAAGGCATGAAGCGTTAGACTGCGGGCCTTTCGGTCAGGGGTCGAAAGCAGCAATGGCGCGTGAATCAGCCATGCAAGCAGGCGATGGCCTACATTCCCTACATGCCATGCAGGCGTGGAATTGGGCATACCATTGGCAGCAAGCCAAAGCGCCATAATGCGCTCAGCCACAGTCGAGCCATGATTTCGCGGGGAACAAGTTTCCAAATCAGCAAGCCAGCCGAATCCATGGATCAGGCGTTCAAATTGCGGGTACAAGCGAGGCCCAGTAAACTCTGTGTCAACGATTGGCAATTTCGCCCCATGAAGCAAGAAATGCCCCGCCCTAAGCGCTATCCCTGCAGCTGGATCCCCTAGGATAGGGTTAGTGACAGTAGCGGTCAGGCGCGGGCTGATACGTCTGCGAAACGGGTTCAATGCTCCAGCCGGCAAACCCAGCCTGTAGGCCAAGCGGATCAAGCGTGAACCCGCATCAATGGATGGTGGCGAAAAGTCGGCCAAGGCAAGTGCACGGCCCGGCTCGATCATGCCGGCGTCAAGCACACCTACTTCAGAGTTGCGCGATACCGGGACAGTGGAAACACCGCCAAGCTGCAACTCGGGCCCAGCTTTGCCTGAAATGACCAATGGCTCTTCGACTGATCGAAGTGGGATCGCTCGTGGCGCTTCTGCTGCAACTTCGGCTTGCTCATTGCGAACGGCACGGGGTTTTCCGCTTGGTCGCCGACCAATCTTAGGCTCACTGCTCACGACAAAGAGGCCAGGTTGATCCATTCTAGCAAACAGCCCCCCTGAGGGCCGAGATGTTGGCATAGTATTGGGCGGGTCCCCCTTTGAAACTGGCGCTACCTGCGACTAAAACATCTGCTCCCGCTCCGACGCATTGGCGCGCTGTCACCGCATCCACTCCGCCATCGACTTCGAGGTGAATGGCGCGACCACTCTTATCGATCGCTTTGCGCACAGCCTCAATCTTACGTAATTGGCTCGATATGAAGCTCTGCCCTCCAAAACCTGGGTTTACGCTCATGATTAAGACAAGATCGATTTCGTCCATCAGGTAGTCTAGCATCTTGGCCGGTGTGCCTGGATTGAGCGAGACCCCAGCTTTCTTGCCCAGTGCACGGATCGCCTGAAGAGTGCGATGAATATGAGGCCCTGCTTCGGGATGGACCGTGATAATGTCGGCTCCTGCATCTGCAAATGCCTGAAGGTACAGATCAACCGGCGAAATCATAAGGTGAACATCAAATGGCTTTGCCGAGTGTGGGCGTAGTGCCTTCACTACGGCTGGCCCGATTGTAATATTCGGAACAAAGTGACCATCCATTACGTCGACGTGGATCCAGTCAGCTCCGGCAGCGTCAATCGCCCGCACTTCTTCACCCAACCGCGCAAAATCAGCGGAGAGGATAGACGGAGAGATGAGCGGTAAGGCGGCCATGGCAGGGAAAACTCGAACGGCAGGCAGGTCAGGCTTGAAGCGCAAAGGGGAAACAACGTCGATGCTATCCTCTGTGCCCCGTAAATGGTTACCGGGACGAAATCTGCTGAACAAGCATAGTTTTGCCTCTTTTCCACACAGAATGTCGGTAAAATTTGCAATTACTCGAGATTGTTCGTTCTCCGGTCGATCACTTGCGATGAAAGATTAATTCAGCTCTCTTTCGGTCATCCCTGCCAAAACTAGCGCAGCGGCGAACATCGCCATGCCAAACAAATCGAGCGCCCCCGTGGTTTCGCCAAAAGCAAGCAAACCTATCACAATCCCGATCATGGGTTGGGTGAGCAGAACAACCCCTAGGATGGCCGCTGAAAAGTGGCGCAGCGAGTAGAAGAGCAGCCCTTGGCCAATGACTTGGCTGCCGAGTGCTAACGCAATGAGCGGCCACCAATTATGCGGCCAAATCGGCTCGCCCAGCCGAACTGCGATCGCGAGCATAACCGGGGTGCTCGCCGCAGTTGAGTAAAACAAGAGTGACCATCCGCCAAACTGGTTCCGCGCGCGCTTTATCATCAGCAGATAGCAAACGTAGAACAGCCCCGCCAGAATGCAGAGCGAGTCTCCGATCAACGTAGAGCGATCAATCTCAAGAGAACGTCCCAGCATAATCGAAGCTCCCAACAGTGCCAGCACAACGGCAGCGATCTCGGCAGCGCGCGGAGAATGGCGCGCAATAAAAAGACCCCAAATCATCAATAAAATACTGCCTGAGTTGCCGAACAGGTTGGCATTGCCAAGCCGGGTTCGTTCGATGCCGAGATGCCAACTGGCGAGGTCAAATGCAAAAACGATGCCAGCAAGGGTCATTGCAGCCCAATTGCCAAGGCCGAACCAAGCGAGGGGTTCGCGTTCTCGCCACGCTAACAATGCCAGCAATGGCAGCGGCAGGAGCAAGCGCCAGAAAGCCGCGGAAACCGGGCCGCTATCTGCAAGGCGGACAAACCATGCCCCTAAGGCGAGCGCAAAATTGCCAGCTAGCAGCGCGGCAAAATGAACCAGGTTGGTGTTGCGGGGTGTTTCCCCCGCAGGGGCGGTTGTCATCGCGAAGCTGGCATCCTAGTTGAAATTCAATTGGCAAATTAACCCTATCGGGGCATGCGCTGTTTAATTGCCACTTTCATCCAATGGGAACCTTGTCCATGACCGAGATGCTTTTTACCCCGATTCAGCTCGGCGCAATTAAAGCACCCAATCGCATTCTGATGGCGCCGCTTACGCGGGGACGGGCGTCGCCGGGCGGAGTGCCTACTGCGATCATGCAAACTTACTACCGTCAGCGTGCCAGCGCAGGGCTGATTATCAGTGAAGCGACTGGAATTAGTCCAGAAGGTTCGGGTTGGCCGAACGCTCCCGGAATCTGGTCGGAAGAGCAAACGGAGGCATGGAAGCCTGTGACCGAAGCGGTTCATGAAGCGGGTGGGCGGATCATTCTGCAGCTTTGGCATATGGGCCGTGTCGTACATCCCTATTATCTTGGCGGCGAATTGCCGGTTTCGGCTTCTGCCACCCGCACGCCAGGCGACGCGCATACGCCGGAAGGGAAAAAGGAATATGCTTTTGCGCGTCCGCTGCGGCTTGATGAGATGCCCCGCTTGATTGATGATTATGGACTCGCCGGTGAAAACGCTAAGCTCGCCGGCTTCGATGGCGTTCAACTCCACGGGGCAAACGGTTATCTGATAGACCAGTTTCTTCGCAATGGCTCTAACCTGCGCGATGATGACTACGGCGGCGCCCCTGAAAATCGGGTGCGGCTGATGCGCGAAGTGATGGAGCGGTTGGTTTCCATATGGGGCGCGGATCGGGTCTCAATCAGGCTTTCACCCAATGGCGATTCGCAGGGTGTCGACGACAGCGATCCGGCTACGCTCTTTGCGGAAGCCGCGCGCGTGCTGCAGAAGCTAGCAGTGGGATTCGTCGAACTGCGTCAGCCCGGACCAGAAGGAACCTTCGGCGCGACCGATGTTCCACAGCAAGATGCACTCATTCGGAGCATCTACAGGGGGCCGATTGTTTTAAACAGCGATTACACAGCGGCGAGCGCCGAAGCGGATATTAGATCGGGCCGTGCAGATGCAGTGGCGTTTGGCCGTCCATTCATCTCAAACCCTGATCTGGTCGAGCGTATTCGAGACGGCGCTGATTTTGCGCCCAACAAGGGAGTTCCGCAAACATGGTATTTCCCCGGCGAGGCTGGCTATATCGATTATCCAACCTTGGCTGAGGAAGCGGTTGAAATACCAACGTAAAGCACTGAGCACTTTAAAGTGCGGCTGGTATGGGCTTGAGTTGGGCCGGATCGGCGGTCCCAAAAGTTGAAGTAATTGCTGGATTCTTCGAAGCACCTAGCGTCCCTTCAGTCGGCAAGCCGCTGTGATCCGAACTAGGGACACTTTTCGGCAGCGCAGATGGGGTCACTGCGGGGGTGAACTCGATCAGCGGGGCTTGTGTGCGTGATTGATCAGCATGGAGCATCGCGTCGCTTATAGTGCCGGGCAACACTTCAGCACGGGTAGCGCCTGCGCGCTCGCTTGCGTTTTCGGCGTTATTATTACAGCTAACCAGCGTCAGTGAAAAAGCGATCAGCACCACTTTGCGGCTCATCATATTGCCTTGGCCCACATGTTTCGCTTGCCGAGTCATTCAAGGGTGCATGGTTTGGCCAGCTGAGCCAGAAATGCGCCGCTACGAGCGAGCAATGCCATATCCCATGCCTCTGATTCAACCTTGTGCCCAAGATTGGCCAAGCTAGTCACCCCGTATCCTTCAATTCCGCAGGGGATAATGCCGCTAAAGTGATCTAAGTCTGGTGATAGATTCACAGAGAAGCCATGCATCGTTACCCAGCGCCGAATGCGAACGCCAATTGCGCTGATTTTGGCTTCGCGCCCTTCCCTGCCCACGGTCCAGACTCCGATCCGCCCTTCCGCGCGCATTGCTGAGACCCCAAAATCACCTAGCGTACTAATCACCCAGTCCTCTAGCGCATTGACAAAGCCGCGCACATCGCGGTTGCGCCGTTTCAAATCAAGCATGACATAACAAATGCGCTGGCCTGGGCCGTGGTATGTATACCGACCACCGCGTCCTGCCTCGATCACTTCGAATCGCGGATCGAGCAACTCACTGGCCATCGCGCTCGTACCCGCAGTGTACACTTGAGGATGCTCGAGCAGCCACAGCAGCTCCGGTGCAGAGCCTTCGGCGATCGCGGCGTTGCGCGCGGTCATTGTTGCTAGCGCATCCGCGTAGGGGATCAGGCTTTTCTCTTGCCGAATTTCAATCTGCGCCAATGTAGCCATCGTGTTCATGCATGGCCTCACCCGCTGCTTCTTGCAAGTCGCATTAGATTTGTTGGGGCCGCAATGCTGAGCAATGCTTCGAGGCAGGGGGGTGTGCAACGCACTAGGCCCTGCTAGAGAACTGCCACATGAAGAGGATTCATTCCCTTGCCTAAACTTGACATTCGCGCAGCTTGGGCAAACGCGATAAGCGTAGTAGCAACCAACCGCGAGGTGTTGATGGCAATTGCGGGTGTATTTTTTTTGTTGCCCAGCCTCACCGCAGCTGTCTTTGTTCCAGCGCCAATTTTTCACGCTGGGATGAGTGAGCAGCTAATGCTGAATGCTTTGCAAGAGTATTATACCAACTCGTTACCAGTATTGATCGTTCTAGCACTGATATCTACGGTGGGCATGTTAAGCATGCTAATGGTGCAGCTTGATGCAGCTCGTCCAACGGTTGGGCAGGCGATCTGGCGCAGCATTCTTGCAACCCCAACTTATATCGGCGCGCAGCTAATGATTGCGCTGGCAGTTCTTCCCTTAGCGATGATCGTGGTTGCGGCACTTGCACAGGGGACCGCCGAGCATTTTGCTACGGTTATCGTATTTGCGGCCGGTTTGTATCCGGTCATGCGTACGATGCTTGTAGGCCCAGCGTTAGCACAGGCGCAGGAGCGTAGCCCAATGGCTGGCATTCGCGCTAGCCTTCGGCTCACGCGCGGCAATGTGGGACGCTTGATCACATTTATCGGACTCGCCGTATTTGCGTTTCTTATGTTCTATAGCCTTAGCATGACGCTAGTTGGCGCGGCGCTTAACTTAGCCGTCGTTGGCGAATCCCAGCGCCTGATCAGTGAAGCGATTGGAGGGGCGTTGCAGGCAATCGGTTATACGTACTTTGTGGCGATCCTCGCAGCAGTTTATGGCCAGCTCTCTAGCCATGAGCGCGAAGTGGCTTCGGCGTTAGATTAGAAGAATGGTGGCGCATGGCAACTAGCTCCCCAATAGTACAGCTTCCGCAAGCGCGGATGGCGCTATTGTTTGCTGTCATGCTGGTGACCGCTGCAGGTAATACCGCGATGCAGTCCGTTATGCCTTCAATCGGCACACGTCTTGGCATAGCGGATGTGTGGGTAAGCTTAGCTTATAGCTGGTCGGCGGTGCTGTGGATGCTGTTTGCACCGTTTTGGGCTCGGCGGTCTGACCGGCGCGGGCGCAAGGCTATGATGGCGCTTGGCCTGACTGGCTTTGCAATTTCGTTTGCTCTCTGCGGGCTAGCGCTATTCGCGGGATTGAGGGGTATGGTCAGTGGGCTTTCGGCTATTCTGCTTTTCGCGGCGGCACGGTCTCTTTACGGCGGCTTCGGTTCTGCTGCACCTCCTGCGGTGCAAGCTTATGTCGCCAGTCGCACTAGCCGCGCAGAACGG
Source organism: Sphingomonadales bacterium (assembly GCA_038238515.1). Lineage (GTDB taxonomy): Bacteria > Pseudomonadota > Alphaproteobacteria > Sphingomonadales > Sphingomonadaceae > Novosphingobium. The sequence continues at coordinate 13,564 of JBBRXQ010000013.1, forward strand.
ACCAAAGCGCTGTCGATGGTCGCTTCAAGCTTCGGCCTTGGCACAGTGCTCGGTCCTGCACTGGCGCCATTGCTGATCGTGCCAGGCATCGGGCTGATTGGCCCATTTGCTGCATTCACTCTGGCTTCTCTCATAGTACTTGCGTTGCTGCGGTTGCGTTTGCCTGACGATGATCCGCGCTACGCCGGGCGTGGCGAGATCATGTCCGAACCGTTTAGTGCCTCATCCAATCCTCGGTTGGCCCAGAGCCAATCGGATGGCTCGCCGGATGAGTTGGCCACGACCGAGCCGGGCGCTGACCGATTGCGCTGGACCGACCCGAGAATGCGCGCGTGGCTCACCGTGGGCGCGCTGGGCGGGCAAGCGCAGTCTATTTTGCTCGGAGTAGTTGGTTTTCTGCTGCTTGACCGGCTGGGCCTGCGCAATCAGCCTGATCTCGCGGCTGGACCTATAGGGTTGGTGCTTATGTGCGGCGCCATTGCGACATTGCTGGCGCAATGGGGCCTCATCCCTATGATGGGGCTTGGTCCGCGTACTTCGACCATTTGGGGGATGGGTCTTTGCTGCCTCGGTACTTTGGCGATTAGCTCGGGCACCGATCTACATACCATCGCGACCGGCTTCGCCATTGCCTCGCTCGGCTTCGGCCTGTTTCGTCCTGGGTTTACTTCGGGCGCAAGCCTCGCGGTCAGCCCAGCCGAGCAAGGCCAATCAGCTGGGATCGTCGCTGCGGTCAATGGTTCGGCTTATATCGTATCGCCCGCGATAGGGGTTTGGCTGTACAGCCATTCAATTTGGCTTGTCTGTGCCTCAGTAGAAGCGCTTTGCCTTAGCGTAGTGCTTATCTGCGTATTGGGCATCCGGCAGGATTCGGCGGATTAACGATACTAACTTTTCAGATAGCCGATTTAAATGGCCGCGTTCCCAAATCGCCGAGCCCAACGGTTCCACCTGCCATGGACAGCATCGCGTCAAGGCTCTTTTTGGCAGCTAGGCGGAGAGGTTCGGCTATTTCGATGCGCGGTTTGAGATCGCGTAAGGAATGGTAAAGCTTTTCCATCGTGTTGAGCGCCATGTAAGGGCAGATGTTACAGTTGCAGTTTCCGTCCGCGCCGGGAGCGCCAATGAATTTTTTGTCAGGGATAGCAAGGCTCATCTGGTGGATAATGTGCGGCTCGGTCGCGACGATCATTGTTTGCCCCTCGAA